>CBFHOU010000006.1:28431-31538 GCA_965657695.1 Bacillota bacterium
AATTGTAAGACCATGGCTTGGGTTTCATTCAGCCCCATACGCAAATAATAGCGCTGGATTAATGAGGCCACATCAATGAACCCGTGGTTGAATAAAAACTCTAGTTCACTCATGTCGCCTCCTTCGCTAGCTTTTGTAATGCCGATTTCGCGGCTGCTTGTTCCGCTTCTTTTTTGGTACGGCCTTCACCGGTTCCCATTTTGATTCCACTCATAAAGACTCCGCATGTGAAGGTCTTGTTATGTGGTGGTCCAACTTCTTCAATCACTCGGTATTCAATTGCTTGTTTACTATCTGCTTGAACATATTCTTGAAGATTCGATTTATAATCTTCGTCAACTTCAAAATTATCATCCATGAGTTGGGTAAAGAAATATGGATCTAAAATGTCAAAAATTCCACTATAGCCGCGGTCTAGATAAATCGCTCCCAGCAAGGCTTCAAAGGCATCAGATAAGGTCGAGCATTTTTCGCGCCCACCTGATTCTTCTTCACCTTTACCTAAACGCATCATCTCACCAAGATTCATCCGGTTAGCAATCAAACAAAGCGCAGGTTCACAAACGTTTTTTGCCCGTTTCTTCGTTAAAATTCCTTCCGGCTCATCCGGAAAGTTTTCATATAGAAATTCACTAACAGCAATCTCTAATACCGCATCACCCAAAAACTCCAATCGTTCATTGGAGACGGTTCCATGCTCATTCGCATAACTCGAATGCGTAAAGGCCTGGGCGAGTAATTCTTTATTGAGAAAATGAAGCCCATACTTGGCCTCAAACTCCTCAACCATTTGACTATACGGCTTCAACTTCATCCTCTAAGGCTTTACGTAAGCGAGCCACAACATCGCCTTTGGCAACATCAATCGCTTGATCAATTGCACTGGCAAACTCCTCCGCGGTACTGGACCCATGGGCTTTAATCACAGCGCCATTCACGCCTAACAAAATTGCACCAGTGGCGACTTGGAAGTATTTCTTCACGCCACGTAAGCTCTTACTCATGAGTACTGCACCAAGCATACTTAACGGTGACTTCTTAATTTCTGATTTTAAGCCATTCGAGAAAGTTTTTAAGGTTCCCTCAATCGCTTTTAAGACAGCATTTCCCGTATATCCATCGGTAATGTAAATATTGACATCACTTTCAAAGAATCCTTTGGCTTCGACGTTACCAACAAACGAAATGTCTGACGTGGCTTTGAGAAGTTGATAGGCTTCTTGTTCCAGTTCGCGGCCTTTGCCTTCTTCAGACCCATTATTTAACAATCCGACTTTAGGCGAAGAAACCCCTAAGACGTACTTACAATAAATGCTTGCAGCGGTCGCATACTGAACCAAGTGTTCGGGTTTGGTTTCAATGTTTGCTCCAACATCCAGCAACAATTTATATGTGCCATTTGAATTCAATATTGGCATGAGCGCGGTGCGCTTCATCCCTTTGATGCGTTTCAAAATCACATGAGCTCCAGCCACCATCGGTCCGGTCGGACCAGCAGATACCACGGCTTGTGCTTCGCCTTGATTTACGGCTTGCATCGCCATCGCGAGGGAACTGCTTTTATCATGACGCATAGCATTAATGGCTTCTTTTTCATCCATGCTGACCATGTCTTTGGTATGGATAATCTTGATTCGGTCTGAGTATGTTAAATACGGCTTTAGTTTGGCTTCATCCCCATAAAGCAAAATAGAGACATCGGGGTGAACGGCTAATGCCTGAACCGCTCCCTTCACCGTAATTTCTGGCGCGTTGTCGCCGCCCATTCCATCAATCGCGATGTGAATCATGACTTTCACCTACTTTTTTCGTTAAATACTGATGATAAATTTGATACTCACTGCGTTGTTTATTATACACGATATCCTCAGCGTCCTTGGCGGCGATCTGTAAGATTTTAATATCTGCAATCAAGTCAGAAAAGCGAAATTGAGGAAACCCACTTTGCTGATTTCCTAAAAATTCTCCTGGTCCACGAATCGCTAAATCTTCTTCAGCGATCGCAAACCCATTATGAGTTGTTTCTAAAATATTCAGTCGCTCCATTGATTCGTCACTCGACTCTTGATAAACCAAGAAGCAATATGATTGTTGATCGCCTCGGCCAATACGGCCACGTAATTGGTGAAGTTGCGATAACCCAAAACGCTGGGCATCAAAGATAATCATGACCGTAGCATTCGGTACATCGACACCAACTTCAATCACCGTCGTTGAGACAAGGACATCAATCTGACCTTGTTTAAACTGGTTCATCACTCGGTCCTTTTCATCGGAAACCATCTTGCCATGAAGAAGTTCAACTCGTCCTTTGAGTTTACTGGCGAGCAAGTCCTTGGTGCGAACGGCATCGAGCATTCCTTGCGTGCTTTCTTCAATGACTGAGGTAACGACATACGTTTGCCGTTTGGCTTTAATTTGTTCTTGGACAAAGGTCAAGACAGTTTTTAATTCACTGAGTGGTACCACTTTGGTGGTGATCGGAAGTCTATTCTTTGGTAACTCCTCAATCGTGGATACATCCATATCACCAAATAATCCAATCGCTAAGGTTCGCGGAATCGGTGTTGCACTCATCGATAACAAGTTTGCATGAATCGCTTTATGTAGCATAGCTTTGCGTTGTTCCACCCCGAAACGGTGCTGTTCATCGGCGACGACTAAGCCGACCTTATGATAATCAACCGCCTCTTGAAACAAGGCATGAGTTCCGATAATGATTTGAGCTTTCCCAGATGCAATTTCTTGATAAATTTCTTTCGATTTATGTGTCCTAGTAAGTAATACTGCTTGGTAGTTTTTAGCTAATTTTAAAAAGGTGCGGTAATGCTGTGTGGCTAAGATATCTGTTGGCACCATCAAAACAGCTTGAAAACCAGATTCAACTGCAGCAATCATCGCAATCATCGCGACCACGGTTTTCCCGCTTCCGACATCGCCTTGGAGCAGGCGGTACATCGGATGTTTTGCCTGTAAATCTTTTAGTATTTCTCGAACGACTGTTGTTTGTCCTGTGGTTAAGGCAAACGGCAAACTGGCGATAAATTGATTAATCTTTGGGCTGGAGAACGGTAGTCCTGCATCACTAGTTTGATCCAAGCTACGCA
>CBFHOU010000007.1:0-1482 GCA_965657695.1 Bacillota bacterium
AATAGCCCTTTAATTCGGTGCTCATCCAATTCACTAAACACGTCATCGAGTAATAAAATCGGAGGGTCTTGTTTCGTATGTTCTATATACTTAGCAACCCCTAATTTAATGCTCAGAATCGCACTACGAAGTTGTCCTTGTGATCCATACTTAGAAATATCTTTCCCATCCAGCAAAATCTCAAAATCATCTCTATGGGGTCCGATAGTTGTTACTTGCTGATGAATATCTTGATCCACTTTATCCATCAGATCTTGAAATAATTGCCCCGCATATTTGGGTTGATATTTTAAAGTAAGCACCTCATCACTTTGTGATAGGACGCGGTGTACTTCTTGGATAAAGGGATTAATTTGTTGAATGAATTCTTTTCGTTTCTCAACAATTTGTTCCCCATAAAGAGCTAACCTCTCGGTAATAACAATCAAATAATCATCCGTAGGTTTGGGTGCTTGTTTTAATACATCGTTACGCCGCTTTAATAACTGGCGATACACCATTAGCTCGTTCAAGTAATATTTATTTACTTGACCAACATCCATATCGAAAAACCGGCGTCGCAGCCCCGGCTCCCCTTTGATGATTTGTAAATCATCCGGTGAAAACATAATGACTGCAATGTTTCCAACATAATCACTAAGTTTTGTTACAACATCCTGATTGATATATGTCTTCTTTTGATCGCTTAATTCAATTTGGTATAGCGTTTGATAGTCGTTAGCTTCAACCATAGCTTGAATTTGAGCCATTGGCTTTGCATACATTATCATTTCTTTTTCTTTATTTGTCCGGTGAGATTTAGTGAACGCCAGGAAGAACAAGGATTCTAAGATAGTGGTTTTCCCTTGGGCATTATCCCCGACAAACAAATTTGTGTGAGCAAGTGAAATAGATGCTTGTTCAATATTGCGAACATTTTGTAATTGAACGTCAACGAATTTCATTAAGTACCCGGTATGTTTCTTCCATACATGTAACAACATCGCCATGAACAATTTTGCGTCCTCGACGATGCTCTACAATTCCATTAATGTCCACCAAATGATCATGCAAAAAATATTTGGCTTCTCCCCCCGTACCAATCACACCAACACGTTTTAATAACTGGCCTAAAGTGATGTAAGGAGTTGTTATATGAACATCTTTCATGAGCCCACTTTCTATAAAAATTATACCACGATTTCAAGGTAAAATCGAAAAAAAAGGGGATTTAAGCCTTGAAAGTAATTTTTCAAGGGTTCCCCTTAATTTTGTGTATACGGTTCTTAAATCAACGCTTATTCAACGCGGACAGGTAAGACTAGTTGTAATACCCCTTCGTCCAATTCACCTTTCATAATAAACGGCTTCACAACACCGGTAAAATACATCGTGACTTCATTGGATTCAAAGACTCTTAACGCTTCAACAACATACTTGGAACTAAACGCAATACTAAATTCTGATTCTGAGAGCGTTGCAGTTGGACTAATCTCTTCCACT
>CBFHOU010000007.1:1521-1921 GCA_965657695.1 Bacillota bacterium
GTTCCGTTTTTTTGAAGTTTTAATTTTACAATACTATCTTTGCCGGCGAGGTGTAACAGACTAGCTCGTTCAATCGCACCGATCAATTCATTCTTGTTAAATGTGACTTCAATCGGGAATTCTGCTGGAATCAATTTATTTGTTTCTGGATAACGTCCTTCCAACAATCTTGATTGAAATAAAATGTTATTAAATTTAAAAATGATTTTATTATCTGCTACAAATAATTCAATTTGAGCATCAACACCCAATATTCGAGATAACTCTTCTAAGGTACGACGCGGAACCACTATTTGTTTGGCATCATAGGAAATATTTAGTTCCAATTCCTTTTGAGCTAAACGATAACTGTCGGTTGCAACAGCTTTTAATTTGTTTCCTTCAATATCAAACAGTACAC
>CBFHOU010000007.1:2040-2685 GCA_965657695.1 Bacillota bacterium
GGATAAAGTTCGTTTTCCATTCCGTTAAGTGTAAAGTCGGATTGACCAGCACGAATATTTATCAAATTATCATCCATTGATTCAATCGCAATGGAATCCGCGGTCATTTTTCTAATTATTTCAATAAAGAAACGACCTGGAATTATTTGTACACCAGGTTTATCAACTTTAATTCCTTCAGTAATTGTAACTTGCATTGATAAATCACCGTTAGAAGTGGTTACAACAATATTTTCATATGTTGCTTCTACTTTAACCCCCGTTAAAATAGGCATTGGGGTTTTGTTACTCAGTGCTCTAGATGCTGCATTTAATGCACTGGTCAGGGAATCTCGATCAACCGTAAATTTCATCGTTTCTCCTTAATCAATCTTATAGTTTTTATTATTGTTATTATTAGGTCGTGTGGATATGTTAATAACCTCACACAACCGACTATATTTCAATTTATTATAGCATAATCGATACTTTTGATAATGTTGATAACTTCCTAGTGTTCCACACGTTGACGAATGTTTTGAACATCATTTTTGATGGATTCTTCATTTTGAATTCCGGCAAGAATTTTTTCACAAGAATTCATTACCGTTGAGTGATCTCGACCACTAAATATCGATCCAATTTTTTTATAAGGTAATTCATATA
>CBFHOU010000007.1:2852-8014 GCA_965657695.1 Bacillota bacterium
AGTAATGGTTGAAGTGCTTCAATTGCGTTTTCTAAGGTTAATTCTTCATTCATAATAGTTTTATAAAAGATAACGCGGTTTAATGCACCTTCTAATTCTCGAACACTAGTAGGGAAACTATTTGCTATTAATTCCAACACCTCTAATGGAATGGTTTCTGCATCAATCAGATGGGTTTGAAGTTTTCGTTTTAGAATTTCTAATCGGTGTTCTAAATCAGGAGGATTAATATCAGCCACTACCCCCCAACTAAACCTTGAAGTTAATCGTGTCATTACATCACGTAATTCATTGGTTGGTCGGTCAGATGTTACTACGATCTGTTTATTTTCACCATGTAAGTTTTCGAAAAGCTTAAAGAATTGTTGCTGTGATTGTGTCTTTTTCGATAGAAACTGAATATCATCAATTAATAAAACATCAATATCTGCATACTTTTGATTAAACTGATCAATATTATTGGAGCGAAGTAAGTTAACGTAATCCTCCACAAAGTTTTCTGTTTTTACATATAAAACACGTTTTGTAATATCGTTATCAACAATATAATTCCCGATCGATTGCATTAAGTGGGTTTTACCAATTCCAACTGGACCAAAAATATATAAAGGATTGGCAAATACCCCAGGTTGGTCCGCCACTTGTAAGGCAATGGTTGCTGCGAGTCGGTTGTTTTTTCCAATTACATAATTTTGAAAGGTGTAGATTTGATTGAGGTTCCCTGAACGTATTTGATCAAAACGCTGTGTTGATGCTTCTACATTTGCCTTGTTCGTCTCATACAGTTCATCCTGGGTAATAATGCGAAAACGCACAAGCTCTTCAGAAATTGTGGTTATGTAGTCATTCATTTTATTTAAAAAGAGTTTATCAATGCGTGTTTTAAGAAAATTGTTTGCAACCAAAAGAAAGAGAGTATTGTTTTCTACTTTGGTTACATCTTGGATGTGATCAAAGAGTTCTTTAAACGTCTTATCTGCTACGTTTTGTTGAAGATAAAACTTGGTCTTAACCCATAATTGTGCATAATGTTCTTGCATCGATTACTCCGCTTGTATATCGATAATAACAAAGCATTCCCCAAAACTAAATAAAAAGTTATCCACAAAAAAAGTGGAAAAATAATAGATTTAATAGAATGCCTACTGTTTTGTGTGGATAACTGAATTAATTATCCCAAATACTATCTATAATTTAAGGGTTTTCCCCAACTCATGTTATCCCCTGGAATTATCCCCAAATGTGTAATTGTTTAAATGTATTTTTCGTTGACATAGAGGGGTGCATTTGAGATAATGCTAAAGCAACTGTTTCGATGGGAGGTGTAGCATGAAGCGAACATATCAACCGAATACGCGCAAACGTGCGAAAACTCACGGCTTTCGAGCAAGAATGTCGTCACCGACAGGACGTAACGTTCTACGACGTCGTCGTGCCAAAGGACGTAAACGTTTAGTCGTATAATTGAATAGACCTGAACAACTTGAAAAAACGTCGCTTCTTTCAAGTTTTTTTTATTTATGAAGAAAACATACAGAATTAAAAAAAACGAAGAAATTAAAGCGCTGATCGATAAACGAACAACCGTCGGTAATCAACACTTCACTGTGTATTACGAACGAACGTCCGTTGATTCGTTTCGTTTTGCTGTATCCGTAAATAAAAAATGGGGAACAGCGCCAGAGAGAAATAAAATGAAGCGCCGTATTCGTGATGTGGTGTCCCGCAGCAAAGATCAGTTACATCATATTGATTTTTTAATCGTGACCAAAGCAACAACCAAAGGGATCGGTTTCGAAAAAATAAAAGAATCACTTTCGTCACTACTAATGAAGCTAGTGCGTATAGGAGAACAAAATGAAACAAAAATATAAGATTTTACTGGGACTTGTACTCGTGAGTTTGGTCTTATCAGGATGCGTTTCACAGGAAACATTAACCAGTCCAATTACAGAAGGCGAAGGATTCTTTACGACTTTTATTGTATTACCAATTGCCTGGCTGATGTATACCACTACCGAATTATTTGGGGGGTATTTCTTTCTTGGTATTTTAGCAACAACGTTAATTGTTCGAACTGCTGGCTGGCCGATTTATGCAAAAAGCAATGACATGACCGTTAAAATGCAAGCGATGCAACCAGAACAACAAAAAATTCAAGCAAAATACGATGGTAAAACAGATAAAGAATCACAAATGCGTATGCAACAAGAAACGATGGCGTTATATAAAAAGTACGGGATTAATCCGTTAGGATGTTTATTACCATTCTTACAAATGCCCATCTTCCTTGCGGTTTATTATGCCGTGAGACGTTTACCTAATAATATTGGAACTGGCTATTTAGATATGTCGCTATTTGGTGGGTCTACAAGTATTTTTGGGATAGATTTGTTGAAAATCATTAGTGAACAAATCACCAGTGACCCTGTTAGTAACTGGTTTTACTTAATCATTCCTGTATTAACCGGTATATCCATGTTTTTAGTCACAAACCTAACACAGCGTCGACAAAAACGTGCCCAAAAAGATGTTCCAGATTATCGTAAAAATGAACGCCAACTTGCGATGCAGCGTCAAACGTCTTTCATGATGTATTTTCTTGTTTTGATGATGGTATATATCACGTATATTTCGCCAGCAGCTTTGGGAATTTATTGGATCATCGGGAATAGTTATACTCTAGTACAAACAACTATAAATTATCGATTAGCTGATAAAAAACTTAAGGTACTCGCATGAGACGGTTAGAGTTTGAAGCGAAAACTATTGAAGAGGGACGCCGCATTGCGGTCGAAGAATTTCAAGTTAATGCAGAGTACATTTCAATCAAAATTTTAGAACAACGTGATGAATCCGTTCGCATCGAAGCATTAATGGAAGATAATCTAGAAAAAATTATTCAGGACTATCTTGATAAAGTACTAGCGGTAATGGATATAAAACATTCAATTGAAGTTCGTTCAAACGATCGTGGTCTTACGTTTCGAGTAGAAACTGCTGATAATCCAAGGTTGATTGGACGCGATGGTAAAACCTTAGCAGCTCTTCAATCAATGGCGAAACAAATTAGTTATGTGTTCAGCGACGAGCCTCAGAATATCACCATTGATATTGGTGGGTACAAAGAAAAACGAATTCTACAATTAGAAATACTAGCAACTAAAACCGCAAAAGAAGTGGCTAAAACGAAAGTAGAAGCTCGTTTAAAACCGATGAATTCGTATGAACGTCGCATTGTTCACGCCAAGCTCTCTGAATGGCGTGATGTAGAAACCGAGTCAGTAGGCGAAGAACCAAACCGGTACCTAGTGATTAAACCTGCACCACAAAAGTCCTAATCTAGGACTTTTTTCTTATCACAAAAAGCGTGTGGGATTCACGTTATAATAAAACGAGGTGTTTTTATGGAAAGTTGGATTGTTGGGGCGTTATCGGGACTGATTGCGTCGAGCATTAGTGTAATTGCCTTTATCTTATTACAAAAGAAAAATCCGCAGCAAACGGACCTTTTAAAAGATGCCCTTGAAACTAGACTTACCTTAAATAAAGAAATTAGTGGATTAAAAGAAGAATTAACCAACCGTATTACAAAGGAATATGGTGATTTGAAGACGGATGTCACAACCATTGTTAAAACAAACAACGAACATATTAATAAAGAGATTAATCAGTTTGGTCAATCGATTCAATATAAACTATCAACTGATTTTAAAGAATTAAATGTTGAAATGGAAAAACGCCTCAATGACATTAACAAACGTGTAGAAGATCGTTTACTAGAAGGGTTTAAACAAACAAACGAAACGTTTCAAAACATCGCAGAACGAATTACTAAAATTGATGAAGCGCAGAAAAACATTCAACTACTATCATCCAATATTGTTGATCTACAAGGTGTTCTTACTGATAAAAAAACGAGAGGCATCTTTGGAGAGGTTCAATTAAAGCAACTTCTTGTGAATACGTTTGGAGACAAGCAACAACTATATAAAATGCAACATACGTATTCCAATGGAAAAACTGTGGATGCAGTCGTTTTTGCGCCAGACCCCATAGGAGCGTTATCCATTGATTCCAAGTTCCCATTGGAAAATTACAACCGAATGGTTGATATGGGACTTGCAGACAGTGCCAGAGAAGCAGCGAGAAAACAATTTAAAATTGATGTGAAAAATCATATTAATGCCATTAGTGAAAAATATATTATTTTGGGTGAAACCGCAGACCAAGCGATTATGTTTTTACCTGCAGAAGCAGTATTTGCTGAAATTAATGCATACCATTACGAACTTGTAGAATATGCACAGACAAAAAAAGTAGCGATGACATCGCCCACCACATTGTTATCCATCTTAACGATTGTTGAAGCGATTGTCTTAGAAGCCGAACGAAACAAGCATTCCAAAGAGATGCAGTTACAGATTAGTAAGTTAGCAATTGAGTTTGATCGATTTAAAACCAGATGGGGAAAATTAAATCGTGATATTGATGCTGTTGCCAATGATGTTAAGTTGATTAATACTACCAGCGATAAGATTACGAAGTCTTTTGATTCCATTGCGAGCGTTCAGTTACCACAACAAGAGGAAGATGATGAGGAACCAACAGCACTCATTGACTCCGTTGACAATTAACGTATAATGACACTAAGCAATGACAAAGCACGTCGTACAACCCCTTATTAATAGCGACTCAACAATGGTGAAAGGTTGAGAATAAGAAGTGCGATGGAACCCTTTGGAGCTGTGACAAGAACGGCTATGCCAAGTAGACGTCACCGGTTCGACTCGTTATCGTCGGATAAGCGCACACGATATGTGTGAAGTTAGGTGGCACCGCGAGTAATCGTCCTTTCAATTTTGAAGGGACTTTTTTTATAGGAGGAATGATGAATTATTCAAAAGACTTGTTTGGTAAACAAACACAAGGTCAAAGTGTGAAGTTAGCAGGCTGGGTTAAAAACATCAGAGCTCAAAAAATGTTTGGGTTTATTGACCTACAAGATGGAACTGCCTTTCCCTCAATTCAGGTTGTCTTTGAAGAGTCTTTAACCAACTTTGAGGAAGTTTCAAAATACCGAGTTGGAAGTTCTATTGAAGTTCAAGGTACGGTTGAATTAACGCCTCAAGCAAAACAACCATTTGAGATTAAAGCAACTT
>CBFHOU010000007.1:8114-31410 GCA_965657695.1 Bacillota bacterium
AGGTGCCCATGAACAACCACGAAGTGGATTACTCAAAAGATTTCTTTACTAAACAAGCAAACCTTACGGTCACGGGTCAACTTCATGTGGAAAGCTTCTTACCGGCGTTTCGAAATGTATACACGTTTGGACCGACGTTTCGTAGTGAGAACTCTAACACGAAAATACATGCGGCAGAATTTTGGATGATTGAACCCGAAATGGCCTTTGCAGATTTAAAAGCAAATATGAACAACGTGGAAGCGATGATTAAGTTCGTGATTAATTATGTATTCGATAAAGCCCCCGATGAAATGAAATTCTTTGATCAATTCGTTGAAAAAGGATTGTTGGAGAAGCTGCATAAAGTAGCAAGTTCTGATTTTGCGGTGGTTCAACATGAAGAAGCGGTTACCATCCTTCAAACAGCAAAAGAGTCCTTTGAAAATCCTCCTAAGCAAGGCGAGGATTTGGCAACAGAACACGAAAAGTACTTAGTTCAGCATTTTGATGGTCCGGTCTTTGTGATTGACTGGCCCAAAGAGATTAAAGCGTTCTATATGCGTGTTAATGAGGACCAAAAGACAGTTGCTGCAATGGACTTGCTGGTCCCTGGAGCAGGAGAACTTGTGGGTGGATCTCAACGGGAAGAGCGATTGGATGAGTTGGTGAAACGAATGGATGAACTTGGCGTTCCGAAAGAAGATTTGGAGTGGTATCTAGATCTACGCCGTTACGGCGGGGTTGTTCACTCAGGATATGGAATCGGTTTTGAACGTTTAGTGATGTATCTAACAGGTGTAGAAAATATTCGTGATGTTGTTCCCTTCCCACGAACAGTCCGAAATTTAATGTATTAAAAAAAGCCCGACCAAGTCGGGCTTTCATTTATTCTGCTGTTTTTTTAGCTTTTGTAGTTGGTGCTTTTTCTAATAGTTCTGCAGCACTTGCCATTAACCCAGCAATCCCTTGGAGATCACTTGGGATAATAATTTTCGTTGCTTGTCCTTCAGATACTTTCTTCAATGCTTCATAGGATTGAAGGGTTAAGTATGCCTTGTCGGCGCCAGCTTCACGAATCAAGCGAATCCCTTGAGCGTTCGCTTCTTGGACTTTAATAATTGCTTCCGCTTCCCCTTCGGCACGACGGACTTGAGCTTCTTTATCCGCTTCAGCGCGTAAGATCGCAGATTCTTTTGACCCTTCGGCACGAAGGATTTCAGATCGTTTTTCCCCTTCGGCACGAAGAATTGATTCACGACGTTCGCGTTCAGCACGCATTTGTTTTTCCATCGCATCACGAATATCTTGCGGTGGCATGATGTTTTTCACTTCGACACGGTTGACTTTAATTCCCCATGGGTCTGTGGCTTCATCCAAAATGGTACGCATCTTCGTATTAACTAAGTCGCGGGATGTTAATGTCTGGTCTAATTCTAAATCCCCAACAATATTACGTAATGTGGTTGCAGTTAAATTTTCAATTGCCCGTAGTGGACTTTCCACCCCGTACGTGAGTAATTTTGGGTCGGTAATTTGGAAATAAACAACCGTATCAATTTGCATTGTAACGTTATCTTTGGTGATGACCGGTTGAGGGGCAAAGTCAATAACTTGTTCCTTTAAACTAGTTTTCTTGGCGACTCGGTCGACAAACGGGAATAGGAAGTGGATTCCTGTTTCCCACGTTTGGTGATATGCACCTAAACGTTCAATTACATACGCTCTTGCTTGCGGCACGATTTTTACCGATATCGCAATGACAATTAATACAAGTAATACTAAGACTAAGAAAAAGACTGATCCTAATAGCTCCATAGTTCCTCCTTATTTATTTACGCGAAATCATTTCGCGGTATTCACGCATCGTCAGTAATCCCGCATCGAGTAATTCTTTGGGGTTAGCATACGGCTCCCCTTTGGTTGCGGAGTATGTCATCACCTCTTCAATTTTTGTGACGTACATATCACGTTCGGTAAACGTTCGATATTCTGTTGGGATATTGGGATTTATTGACGTAGATCCAATTTGAATGACCTCATTGGTTGAACCCAAGGCCCCTTCCGTATTACGACGTCGTCGTTGTCCATTGTCAATCCCTTCAATGGTTTGATTAATTCTATTTATCACTGAATTAGAATCCCCATTGTTTTTCGTTAGTTGTCGATAAATAGAAGAAATAATTCCAAACCCAATAATAACCCCAAAGATATTGCTAAAAAATAAATCTAATAAATCTTGCAGTAAGTCCACTGGTTATTTCACCTTCCCTACTAACAGTTTAACACCTTCGATGGCTAGGACACGACATTGCTCATCCACTTCGAAGGTTTCATCCTCTTGGCTGTAGGCTAACCAGAACTTTCCATCAATTTTAACTTCACCACGATCCCCAACTGGAATCGCTTTAGTAACACGTGCCATTTTACCAACCAGGCGGTCGGCATTGGTTTTGACAGTGTTTTTAACCATATATTTCATTGCTACAGGTCTAGTTAGTAATAGTAAGACAATACTGGATCCAATAAAAATAATGATTTGGATCCAATCAGGTAGACCAAACAATCCCGCAATAAAGGCAACAACTGCACCTAATGAAAACCAAATGGTAACTAGATCCTGGGTGAGTATTTCAATAACAAAGGCGGCAATGATAATGATTAACCATACTAATAACATTCCTTCATATGTAAACATTATTTAATTTCCTCCTGGAGCTTAATTCGAAGAACTCGCATGGCTTCGTCCCATTCTGAGTAAAATTTATGTGCTTTACTTTTTTTAAACTGAAGTCCTGTTTGTGATGAGAGTTGTTTGATAAAGGCTTTATTTGCAATTCGAGCCGATGAATCCCATACGCTAATTGGACTACGTTGATCCGATGGAATATGACCAAGCTGAACTGTTTCTTTATCAAGTGGTTTAATCACAACCTCTTGTTGTGGCTCGTCAAACCCAAGCATGACTTCGTATGCTTTGTTAAAATAATCACTTGCGACTTTATTAAGCGTTATGTTGCTATCATAAATCGTCGCAACTTGGTTTGACTCTTTTTTTGAAAACCATTGTATCGACATGAGCATCCTCCTTTGATGTAATTTTACATTATTTTGCATCAATTTACAATAATTTGAAATGTTGCAATAAAATGGCTTATTACTAAAATGGTTGAGCCACGTAAGGCGCTATTGTATAATGGTTAAGCGTCAAGGAGATGTAAAATGAGTCGAAACACTAAAATACGAGGAATAGTTTGGCTTTCATTAGCGGTTTTAGTGATTATCACCGTGGGGTCCGCCTCCTATACTGTTCAATCCCAAAACTTAGCGGGTGAACTAATTTTTGAAGGCAAGACCGAAGATCAGATTGGGCTAGAATTCTTAGAGATTTATTCATCTCAATATGAAGAGAGACCCATCATATCTGTCACGAAAGATGATTACAGTTTTGATGTACACCGCTCTATACTACGTGCCTCCACGATTGATACCGACTTGTATGTCGTCTTCAAAGATTTGGATGTCGTTGATGTAAACGGGTCCCGATTACCGTCCATTGGAGCATTAGATGCATTTGTCTATTGTGGTACCGAAGAAGACCCATATCAAGAGATGTTGGCCTTTCAACGTTTGGGCGCCATTCCAGGTACTGATGTATTTGCTCACTTCCTAACCGTATCAACGTCAGACATTGATGCCTGTGGGGATAACGAGTTTTACTTCATTGTGGATATCCCTCAAATACTAGAAGAAGGGCAACAAGCAAACGAAGATAACATCGAAGTGATTGAATTTATTTCATTATCAGAACTATATGATGTGTCGTTGGTTTCAACAGGTGCACAACTAGAACAAGCGTCGAGCTTAAACCAAGGTTTCAGTGGAGACATTACAAAATCTAGTTATAATGTATTTTCACTTCAACGAGCGGTCATTAATTCGGCCTTAGCAATCCCGCTGGTAGCACCAATCGCCTTCGGGTTGTGGTATTCGATTGAACGAGAAATCTTTAACCAAGATGTGAATATACGATTTAAAAAAGAAAAAAACGGGAAGAAATAATCCCGTTTTTATTTGCCTAAACAAAAGCGTGAGAACAGAGCATCAATTAAAGATTCGGATTGCTCAATTCCAAGAATTTCATTAAGTGCAGTATATGCAGCTTGTAAGTCAATCGATATAATATCTACCGGCATTAATGCTTGTGCCGATATCAATGCCTCTTTTAGGGCAAATCGCGCTTCTTTGATTTTGCTGATTTGGCGGGTGTTGGATAAGTATGTTATATCTTTATGAAAGTTTGCCACACCAGCTTTCTCGATGATTGCATCTTGAAGACGGTCCACGCCGTCTTTTCTTGTGGTGGATAAATAGACATACTCTGGATTGTGGATGGAATTGATTTTACGCTCGGTATCAATTTTGTTTACAACTACGATATGATTTTTATCTTTAACTCGTTGGAGCAGTTTTTTATCGACATCCTGAAGTTCGGACCCATAATCTAAAACCACAATGACCAAATCTGCTTTATCCATGGCAGCGTAACTACGTGTGATTCCAATTTGTTCTACGGTATCGGTTGTTTCTTGAATCCCCGCGGTATCAATTAAGTTTAATTGAAGACCTCGGACACTTAGGGTTCCTTCCACAAGGTCTCTAGTTGTACCCGCAATATCGGTAACAATTGCCTTATCTTCTTCTAAGAGTAGATTAAGTAACGATGATTTACCGACGTTAGGCCGACCAACAATCGCGGTTTTGACGCCGTGTTTCATAATTAATCCGGTCTGTGATTTTTCGATCACATCATCAATTTGTTTTAACAAGCTGAAGATTTTAGGAACGAGTTGTTCCTCGGTTAACTCTTCGACATCATCGTATTCAGGGTAATCGATGTTGACCTCAATCACCCCGATGATTGAGATTAATCGTTCTTTTAATGTTGAGATTAATCGAGAAACATTACCACTTAAGCCCTGTGTTGCAACAACAAGGGCATTTTTACTTTTTGCTTCAATCATATCCATGATCGATTCGGCTTGGGTCAAATTAATCCGGCCGCCTAAATAAGCGCGTTTTGTAAATTCTCCAGGTTCGGCAATTCGAGCTCCCGTTTCGATGAGAAGTTCAATAATGTACTGTGTGATGTATAACCCACCATGACAATTGATTTCAACAACATCTTCGGTGGTGAAGGTTTGTGGTGCACGCATGACACTAACCAGAACTTCGTCCACCAAATCATTATTTCGGAAATCTTTAATCCAGCCATGAGTTAAGCTATGACTTTTGACCTCTAATAAATTAGCACCTTGAAAGAGACGATTCGTATAACGAATCGCTTGGTCTCCTGAGACGCGAATGACGGCGATGCCAGCTTCTCCGTAAGCGGTAGAAATGGCACAAATGGTATCAAATATCACGGGTCACCTTCTTTTGTAGTATAGCTCATTTTTTATCCATGGCAGCAGGAATTACCGCCAATGCATATGATATAATGAACTACTATGTAAGGCAGGAAATTTTGATGGCATATCAGGCATTATATCGAACATATCGACCTCGTTTTTTTGGCGAAGTCGCAGGTCAACGACATATTGTTCGTACTTTTCAAAATGCATTAAAAGCAAACAAAATTGCTCATGCCTATTTATTTACTGGACCGCGAGGAACAGGAAAAACTTCGATTGCGAAAATCATTGCGAATACTGTTAATTGTGTTGAATATCCCGTCTCTGAACCCTGCGGTGTTTGTGATGCGTGTGTATCGATTCAAAAAGGCGTTTACAACGACATCATTGAAATCGATGCAGCCAGTAATAACGGGGTTGATGAAATCCGAGAAATTCGAGATAAGGTAAAATACACGCCCGGCGAAGGAAATTATAAAGTTTACATCATTGATGAAGTCCACATGCTTAGCATCGGGGCTTTTAATGCGTTATTAAAAACACTAGAAGAACCACCTCGTCATGTGATTTTTATTCTAGCAACCACCGAACCGCATAAGGTTCCGGCAACAATTCAGTCCCGCTGTCAGCGTTTTGATTTTAAAGATATTTCCAATAAAGATATTAAAAAGAAACTTAAAGAAGTCATTGAGAAAGAACAAATCAGTGTCACCTTGGAAGCGATTGATGCCATTGCAGAAGCCGCTGAAGGGGGTATGCGAGATGCTTTGAGTTTATTGGATCAGGCGCTATCATACTCGGAAGAACGCGTCAGCGACACGGATGTCCATGCTGTGGCTGGAAGCGTATCGGATCTAAAAATTATTGAAATGTTTGAGGCACTACTTGCTGGTAAAAGTGTCGATGCCATCAATTACTTGCATCAACTCATTGAAAGCGGCAAAGAAGTCACTCGTATTACCCAACAACTTGTCCAGTTTATTAAAGACGTATTACTGTATAACAATATTGACACCACACACCTTCAACGTGTGGTCTTTGAGCGACCCCAATTTCAGTCCTTAGCAACCGCGATGGATAATGAAAAAGCATATACCTATATTGACCAACTTTCCCATGCGGGACGTGAAATGCGCACGACCAATAATCCGCGGACCTACCTCGAAGTGACTTTGATAAAAATGGCAGACCGAACCAACACTCCAGTTGTTCAAAAAGTGGTGGCTCCTAAAAAAGCTGCTGAGGCCGTCAAGGAAGAACCACCCGTTGTTAAGGAAGAACCAAAACCAGTGGTTGATGTTCAACCGGACTTAATGGAAACTCAAACTGGAAGTAAAGTTCGCCATACTATTTATGATGTGGACAAAATAGCGAGTATCTTGCAACGCGCGATGAAAGATAAAGAGAGTTCAAAACGTAAAAAAACAAATTTACAAAACCAATGGGCCGAAATTAATCGACAAGCGGAGCCAAATGTATTTACGCTAGCACAAGACTTCTGTAAAGGGGATGTCAAAGCGGTTTTTGCGGAAGAATTTATTATTACGTATCCTAGCGTGACCATGGTTAATAAACTAATGCGTTCCGATGTGCGTAAGAAAATTAAACGACTATTAAAAAAAGTATACGGAAGTGATCAAGACTATATTGCACTGCCAGATGATTTGTGGGAAATCAAACGCAAGGAATTTTTTGAGCAGTTTAATGTAGGGATTAACCCTAAACTTAAACCCATCGTTTTTGAAGGCTTAACCTTAGAAGAAGAACAACGCGAAGAACCCGATGTCATCAAAGATGCGATTGCCGAGTTTGGGGAATCCATGGTGACGGTCAAATGAAATACCCTAAACCATTACAAGATTTAGTCGACTCCTTTTCCAAGTTTCCAGGAATCGGGAAAAAGACTGCTGAGCGGCTTGCCATGTTTACGATTGCGGACTTATCAAAGGAAGATGTCTCCTTATTCCAAGAGCGATTAGGGGCAAGCGTTGATAGTCTTCATCCATGCAAGGAGTGTGGTTTTATTACAGATGCTGAGCTGTGTCAAGTATGTAGCGATGACTCTCGAGACCATTCAATTTTAATGGTCGTAGAAGAATCCAAAGATGTATTTGTCATGGAAAGCATGGGATTCTATCAAGGAAAATATCATGTGCTTCAAGGGACGATTGCTCCTCTAAAGAAAAAAGGTCCGGATGAAATTACTCTTCGTCAATTAATTGAACGACTGAAAGAACCAAACTACAAAGAATTAATCCTAGCACTCAATTCATCAGTAGATGGAGAAACAACGAGTCTTTATATCCAGCGCTTATTAAAGGATACGGACCTTTCGATTACTCAGTTAGCGCAAGGAATACCTGCGGGTGGGGACTTACAATATGCGGATGAGATTACATTAAAACGAGCTTTAGAAGGTCGACGAAAACTAGGGGGTTAACACCGATTTAACATAGACAAAACAGGGGGTTAACTCCCCCTTTTTATAATGGGTGAGTACAAATTAAAAAGGAGATTTTATGAAGAAGTTTTTCTTAGTATTAAGTGCTTTAACTTTAGTAACAGGTCTTGCAGCATGTGAGACTACTGAAACAATTCAAGTTTACACTCGCGATACGTCCTCAGGAACTCGTGCAGGGTTCATGGGAGCAATCGGATTTGAGGGTGCAGATACTGATGACTCACTGTTAGCACCTGGGTTCGTTATTGCTGGTAACGATGAACAAGTGAACGCAGTTCAAACCGACCCATTCGCGATTGGTTATGTATCACTATCTACTTTCGAACCATCCTTATTTAAAGGATTTAGCTTCGAAGGTGTTGAACCAACAGAAGAAAATGTTTTGAACGGATCTTATGGATTATCCCGTCGCTTCAACTATATGCTTCGTGATGACTACTCGGTATACGGTGTAGATGCTGGAGCATATGAAGCATTATCAAAAGCGTTTGTTGCTTACATGGGGACTCGTGAAGGTCAATTAACCATTAAAGAGGCTAGTGCAATCACAGACGTAAACGGACCTGCATGGTCAAGCATTGCTTCTCAACATTCGATTTGTGCTCAAGATAACTCTGGCTACACATTGAAATTTGGTGGGTCTGACTCTGTTGAAAAAGTAGCGAAAGCATTAAGCCCTGACTTCTCAAGTGTATGCGGAAACGTAGTACCTGAGCATAACCACACTGGATCGTCAAATGCTTACAAAGGCTTAAACGGAGACAACAAAGGTATTGATGATGCATTAAGTATCCATATTGGATTTGCATCACGTGAATTCAAAGACTCTGAACCAGCTGCTATAAAAGGTGTTGTTGCCACTGACGCAATTGTTGCAATCGGTCATTTAGATAACGAAGTAGAAAATTTGACAGCAGCTCAATTAACAGCTATTTATAGCGGTGAAATTACTGACTGGAACGAGTTGAAATAGTTTAAAATTTAATCCTTTCTCAGTAAAACACTACTTTTAACAAGTAGTGTTTTACAATAAAGGATAGGATGTAAAATAGGAGGAACGGATGTTATCAATACGTGATGTTGTAACCAAAGAGAACATTCGCAAAAAAAACCGAACCGACTGGATCTTCCGAAATTTATTTTTTATAAGTTCGGTTGTATCTGCTTCGTTTATTGTATTAATCATTGGGATTATTGCAGTTCGCGGGATAGAACCTTTCGTTCAAGTCTATCAAGGTTATAACTTTCGTGAAGGGAACGTTGATGTAGGTCCGGTTAATATACTTACCTTTCTAACAGGGATGCAGTGGTTAGATGGATCGGTTGGTACGTCAGCTGGGTATGCAGTAGGATTTGTCATAATCAACACTTTAATTGTTGTATTCTTAGCTATTTTAATCGCTGTGCCAATTGCAATCTTTAGTGCATTGTTTATTGCTAAGATTGCACCTAAACGAATTGCAAATGGAATGCGAACTGTCGTTGAATTGTTAGCGAGTATACCGAGTATTATTTTTGGTGTCTTTGGCTTAGGGGTAATTACTAACATTGTTGCATCGATTGGGACACTCATTAATTATCAAACTGCAGCAGGCTTAAGTTTAATGTCTGCGGTTATTGTGTTATCAATTATGATTTTGCCAACCATTACTGCTGTATCGGAAACTGCGATTCGTGCGGTAGATAAAACCTTAGTCGAAGGTTCGCTTGCATTAGGAGCGAGTGATATGCAAACCTATTTTAAAGTAGTATTAACAGCAGCGAAAAGTGGTATTTTTGCAGGTATTATTCTTGGTGTAGGTCGAGCACTCGGTGAAGCAACAGCGGTTGCCATGGTCTCAGGGAACCTGTTTTCAGGAATCCAATTAAATCCATTAGGAACAACGTCAACTTTGACGTCGCGAATGCTTCTTGGAATTAAGGAAACAACAGGACTAGACTATGATATTCGCTTTTCAGTCGGACTCGTATTAATGCTTGTTATTTTAATCACAAACTTTTCACTTAAGTTTGTAATGAGTCGGGTAGGTGGTATTCATGAACAGTAAATATGCCGCTCGTTACCGACAAGACCAAATTCTTAAAGGGCTAGTTTATTTCTTTGGAAGCCTTGGGGCTGTGTTCTTGTTAATGATCATATATTATGTTGTGACCACGGGAATTCAGTTAGTATCGTTAGACTTGATTTTAGGAGACTCTCGAGTTATCAATACCTCGGTTTATGTCGAAGGTGAGGGAGGGTCGTACCCGTTAACTGAGACAATAGATGAAGATATTTTCTACTCTCCCAAATGGGGTATCGGTTTAGTTGACGCAATTAGTCGAGAAGGATATGAAATCGTTGAAATTGGATATATCCATCCTGACTCGTTATTTAATGAAACCTTTGATATTAGTCAGTCGGATGAATTTGGAAATCCTCTTATAATCCCGTTAGAACCTGGTATTTCATTAATTACAGGTTTTACTGATACAAACTTTTTTGTCACAGGAGATGGCCCTGAACGAATTGTTGAAATTCTTGAAGAAGCAAATGCAATCGAACGATTCACGATTCAAGATGAAGGGGGCGGAATTCGCGGCTCTTTGATTACTACATTGTGGCTTATCGTTTTAACGTTAGCGATTGCCATTCCAATTGGGGTATCTAGTGCCATTTACTTTAATGAATTTTCTCGACAGTCAAAAATAACGAAGATTATTCGTTCCATGGTCGACTTGCTTACTGGTGTCCCATCCATTATTTATGGATTATTGGGGGCTGGTTTGTTCGTTCCTATCTTAAACTCTACGATTGGAACAGCGGGGGGATCGGTTCTTTCTGGGGCCATAACGCTAGCGGTTATCTTGCTTCCGGTTATTATTA
This sequence comes from Bacillota bacterium, assembly GCA_965657695.1. GTDB lineage: Bacteria > Bacillota_I > Bacilli_A > MAG-NZ > MAG-NZ > M30B81. The sequence goes on from CBFHOU010000007.1 coordinate 18,835, forward strand.
AATCTACGGAAGAGGCATTAAAAGTTATCTCAGATGACTTACGAAAAGGTTCTTTGGCCTTAGGCGCCTCAGAAACACAAACTGTATTTCAAGTAGTACTACCTAATGCGGTACCAGGGATTTTAACAGGAGTCCTATTGGGAATTGGGCGAATTATTGGGGAATCTGCAGCTTTAATTTTCGCCATTGGGGCTGCGATTAAAGATGACATTATTCTCACCGAACGAGCAACCTCACTTGCCGTACACATTTGGACTGTGATGGGTGGAGATGCACCAAACTATGAGTTAGCGAGTGCCATTGCCATCATTATCTTAGGGGTAGTATTCATTATGAACTTTTTGGTTAAGTGGTTCGCTTCGAAGCTTAACAAGGCGACATATTAGGAGACGTATGGATAAAATATTTGAACTTAAAGATATCAACTTATTTTATGGGACCAATCAAGCCATTAAAGGCATTGATATGGATATTGAACGCAACAAAGTGACCGCATTTATCGGTCCATCTGGATGCGGAAAAAGCACGTTTATTCGTATTTTAAATCGAATGAATGATTTAATTCCTGAATGTAAAATTGATGGGAATATCCGATTCGAAGGGCAAGATGCCTACGCTAAAGACTATGATGTCATTGAACTACGAACTAAAGTAGGAATGGTATTTCAAAAACCTAATCCGTTTCCGATGAGCATTTATGACAACATTGCGTATGGACCACGTTGCCAAGGGGTTAAAAATAAAGCACAATTAGATGAAATCGTTGAACAATCCCTCCGTCGTGCTGCCCTTTGGGATGAAGTCCAAGACCGATTGAAAGACTCAGCGATGGGATTATCAGGGGGTCAACAACAACGTTTGTGTATCGCGCGTACGATTGCGATGGAACCTGAAGTCATTTTAATGGATGAGCCTACATCAGCACTGGATCCAATTGCCACACAAAAGATTGAAGATTTAATTGTTGAATTAAAAGAACATTACACGATTGTTATCGTGACGCATAACATGCAACAAGCAGCTCGGATCTCTGATAACACAGCATTCTTTATGCTCGGTGAACTCATTGAATTTGGGCGAACTGATAAACTCTTTGCGACACCACAAAACCCAAAAACCGAAGAATACATTACCGGAAGATTTGGTTAGGAGAGCGTATGGCAAACATTAAAATCGATCACGATTTATCAGGGATTTATCAATCGTTAGGACGGATGATGTCATTGGTGGATGAAGCATTGTCAGATATGACCTTGTCATATAAAAAACGCGATTTGAAATTAGCAGAAAAAGTCATGGACCGCGATGAACAAATTAACGCAATGGAAATCAAAATTGACCATGATTGTATTTTGTTTATTGCCCGCAATCAGCCCGTTGCTAAAGATCTACGTACCGTCGCCAGTGTGCATAAGATCTTAACCGATCTAGAACGTATTGGTGATATTACTTCGGATATTTGTAAATCAATGATTAGTTTACGCGAAATTCCGTTTAATGATGTTGATGAAGAGATTGTTCAACTTGCGGACAATACAAGAAAAATGGTATCTGACAGTGTTCGTAGTTTTATTAATGAAGACTTGAAAGGTGCGTATGATGTCATCGAATTTGATGATGTGATTGACCAAGCCTATTATCGCTTGAAGGATAAGATTGCGATTCAAATGCGTAACCAAAGTGAAATAGTTCAAGTCAATGGGCTCATTGCACAGTTAACGATTGCCAAATATATGGAAAAATTGGCGGATCATGCTCAAAATATTTCAGAGTGGATTATCTTTACTGTAAGTGGAGAATATAAAGCGTGAGAATTTTAATTGTTGATGATGAAGCTAGTGTTGTTGAGCTGGTTCATTACCATATTAAACTGCATGGGTTGGATGCTGACATTGCCTATAATGGTAACGATGCAATAAAAAAGCTCCAACAAGAATCATTTGATTTGATGATTCTTGACCAAATGCTTCCTGGAACAAGTGGAATTGAAGTTTTAAAATGGGTCCGAGCAAATAAAGACCTTTCAAGTCTTCCTGTAATAATGTTAACGGCAAAATCAGATGAATCCGATGTCGTCTTAGCGCTTAATTTTGGAGCAGACGACTATATGAGTAAGCCATTTCGAGTTCATGAAATGATTGCTCGAGTGAAAGCATTGCTTCGTCGATCAAGTGCCGGTGTACCCGGAGGACTTCGCTATCAATTTGAGGACTTTAGCATTGATGAGGACACCTTCGAGGTGATAGTACAAGGTAAGCAAGTCCCCTTTACAACGAAGGAATTTAGACTGTTACTTTACCTGATACAAAATCCAAATCGTGTCATCCGTCGTGAACAATTACTCAATGATGTTTGGGGCTATGATTATCTTGGTGAAAGCCGAACTGTCGATGTTCATATCCTAAATGTTCGAAAGAAAATTGAACCTAACCCTAAAAAACCGAAATATTTGATTACAATAATAGGGGAAGGATATAAATTCGTAAAAGAAAAGTAATGAACAAACAACTTAGACAATACTTTCTTACCACCCTTGTTGTATCCATATTGCTTTCAATTGGATCAAGCGTTGCAACGAATCCGGTGGTGGTTGTTTTTATCTTTTTAGGTAGCGTAGGTTTCTTAGCCGCTGCCTTTTTCTATTTCCAGACCAAGCAACAAGCAGATTGGGATACGTATCAGGACACCGTTCGTAAATTGGTCGATCAAATCACGAATAATGAATTTGATATCGAACCCGTTGTCGATGAAATGTATTTTAGTGAACTAGCAAGAATCTCGATCTATATAGCTAGTTTGAATGATAAATATACTCAGCGTAATTCGCAATTAGAGGCGATTCTTAGCTCCCTTCGAGTTGGGTTAGTGGCGGTTAGTTTGGAAGGCGATATCATCTTTTCAAATCCAAGATTTAATTCGATGTATCACTTAAATGAAGAACTGCGTGAACAAAGTTTGGTTGCCAATGTATATGATCGCTATGTGTTACATGCATTGGATGAGCTAGACAAGACAGATTTCTTTGAACAAAAGTATGTCGAACAACCAAATGGGTTGATCTATAATTTTCGAGCCATTGCAATTGTTCGTGACCAACAACGTGTTGGGAAAATTGTCAGTGTCGATAACGTTACAAAGGTCGCTAAATTAGATATCATGAAGCAACAATTCGTATCCAATGTTTCCCATGAATTAAAAACTCCTCTAACATCAATTCAAGGATTTGCTGAGACATTGTTAACAATGAAAGCAAGCGATCCAAAGTTTAAGGAGTTCCTGCAAATTATTAGTAAAGAGTCAGAGCGTCTTACAAATTTGATTAACGATATCTTAATCTTGTCCGAAGTTGAAAACATGAAAACCCAGTCTATCTCAACGAGTGTTGGACTAGAAGAGGTTGCGCAAGAAGTTGCAACCTTATTGCGTCCACAATTGCGTCCTAATGTCTCGCTTCTTGTTGCGGTTCCATCGAATATCGTTCTTAAAATAGAAGGATTTCAACTTCGTCAAATTCTAATTAATTTAGTATCAAATGCCATCAAATATACCGATGAGGGGACGATTGAAATCTATGCCTCCAAGGATAATAAGCGGATTTTACTACAAGTTAAAGATACGGGAATCGGTATTCCTTCCGAGGACCAAGGCCGAGTGTTTGAACGGTTTTACCGAGTTGATAAAGACCGTTCGCGGGCAACGGGTGGGACAGGATTAGGCTTATCCATTGTGAAACACATTGTAGAATCATACCGAGGACAACTGTACTTGGAGAGTGAAATGGGTCAAGGAACTGTGGTTACCGTTATAATTCCTGTTGATTGAGGAAAAATCACTCACTTTTGATTGATAATGGGCTGTTGTTTGATACAATACTTAATGCACTAAGGAGAAATTTATGATGATTCATCGTTCAATGTTAGAGACGGCCATTGGGGTCATGAAACGCAAACGCTCCCCACAACCGTTTATGAAAATTTATGAAGAAGTAGCCGAAGAACTTCAATTTTCGGAAACTCAAAAAACGGATAATGTTGCTCGTTTTTACAGTGACTTATCGCTAAGTGCATACTTTGTATATACCGGTGATAATAATTGGGATTTAAAAGAACGTCAGCCAACCGATATGTGGGATAAAGATGCATCATTCTTTATTGATCCTGAAGAACTCAAAGCTCGTAAAGCAGAGCGTGCTGAAAAACGTGCTCTACTGCGTAAAGAAAAAGCTGCAAAAGAAGAGTTGAATCTCGATGTCGACGAACTCGAAGAAACAGATGATGAAATGATGTTTGGGGATGACCTAGACGATGATGATGATTTGGATTTTGAAGATGAGTTGGATGATGATTTAGATTCTGCCGACGATGAAGACGACGATGACGATGAAGACGATGATGTTGTTGATGATTCGGAAATTGTTGGACTAGAAATCGAAGATATCGATGAAGAAGAAATCGAAATCGATGAAGATGACGACTTCGAAGACCTTGTCGATGATTATGAAGAGTTGTATGATGAGGAAGATAAAAAGTAATACGCAACTTTAACTTGATTTGCTATACTACAAAAGAGCCTTTGAACTCTCTCAATTGAGAGAGTTTTATTTTTTGAGGATATATGCGAGACACCAAATTTATCTTTGTGACCGGGGGCGTTGTATCAAGTCTCGGCAAAGGGATTGTGGCGGCTTCTTTAGGGCGTTTGCTAACGAATCGAGGACTTAAAGTCTTCATGCAAAAGTTTGACCCCTATATTAACGTCGATCCCGGAACAATGTCACCGTATCAACACGGGGAAGTTTTTGTCACCGATGATGGAGCAGAGACGGACCTTGACTTAGGTCACTATGAACGATTTACCGATATTCACTTATCAAAGAATGCATCGATTACGACAGGTAAAATATATTCAAACGTGATTCGCCGCGAACGCCGCGGGGATTATTTAGGGGCAACGATTCAAGTCATTCCTCATGTCACCAATGAGATTAAAGAAATGCTTCTTCGTGCGAAAGAAGAGGAAGATGCTGATGTAATAATTACGGAAGTTGGTGGCACCGTCGGTGACATCGAAAGCTTACCGTTCTTGGAAGCCATTCGTCAGGCTCGCCGAGACTTTGGTGTCGAAAACACACTGTATATTCACGTCACTTTAATTCCGTATTTGGCGGCTGCTAAGGAAATCAAAACCAAACCCACACAGCATAGTGTAAAAGAACTGCGAGCGTTAGGAATTCATCCAGAAATTATTGTCTTACGCAGTGAAAAAGAACACGCTGAACTCGTTCAGAATGCCAAAGCTAAAATTGCCTTGTTCTGCGATGTTCCTGAGAAGAATGTCGTTTTATCCCGAGATTCATCGAATATCTATAAGGTCCCTCTGCTATTACATGAAGAAGGACTGGATGATATCGTATGTAATTATTTTGGCTTTGATAACGAAATTGATATTTCAGAATGGCAACAATTAGCAAATAAGATTGATAATCGAACGAAGGCAGTGACGATTGCGATTGTTGGAAAATATGTTTCCTTACGCGATGCCTATAAATCCGTAAGTGAATCGTTAATTCACAGCGGGATCGAACTTGGTCGAATTATAAATATCAAATGGATTCATGCGGAAGATGTTAATGCATCAAATGTAAAACAACATCTTGAAGGTGTCCAAGGGGTGATTATTCCTGGCGGCTTTGGACCTCGTGCAATGGAAGGTAAAATTGCTACCATTAAATATGCTCGAGAAGAAAAGATACCCTTCTTAGGATTATGCCTAGGAATGCAAATGGCAGTGATTGAATTTGCACGAAATGTTGTAGGGCTCGATGCTCATACGACTGAGCTGGATGAAAATACCCCGAACCCTATCATTGATTACTTACCAGAACAATATGAAGGCATTGATTTAGGCGGCACATTACGGTTGGGATTATATGACTGCGTGATTACGCCAAATACATTGGCGCACGAAGTCTATCAATTGCCATTAATCAAAGAACGTCATCGACACCGTTATGAATTTAATAACAAGTATAAAAAACAATTAGAGGAACATGGGCTTGTCTTTAGTGGAACCAATCCACAAACGGGATTAGCTGAGATCATAGAACTTCCAGGACACCCTTACTTTATTGCTGGACAATTTCACCCTGAGTTTTTATCAAGACCAAATCGTCCGCACCCGTTATTTCTACACTTTGTGAAACATGCGATGGAAAGGAAACCACAATGAGTTTAGTTAGCGCAAGAGAGATGTTACAAAATGCCCGAAAAGGCGGCTATGCCGTGGGACAATTTAATATTAATAACTTAGAATGGACTCGTGCTATTTTAGAAACCGCTCAAGAGAACCGCTCTCCTGTTATTTTAGGATGTAGTGGAGGAGCTGGGAAATACATGGGCGGGTTTTTAACCGTTGCAAGCATGGTTCAAGGAATGATTACATCCTTAAAAATTGATGTACCTGTTGCTCTACATTTAGACCATGGTACGTATGAACAAGCGATTGAATGTATGGAGGTAGGATTTTCCTCCGTTATGTTTGATGGATCTCATTATCCGATCGAAGAAAACATTGAAAAAACGAAAGACATCGTTGCTCGCGCTCATGCTAAAGGCATTTCTGTGGAAGCAGAAGTTGGTGCCATTGGCGGCGAAGAAGATGGTGTCATTGGAAACGGCGAAGTCGCAGATCCAAAAGAATGTAAGATGATCGCTGATTTAGGAGTAGATTTACTTGCTGCAGGAATTGGAAACATTCATGGAGCCTATCCAGAAAACTGGCCAGGACTTCGTTTTGATGTGTTAAAGGAAATCCAACGTTTAACGGGCCAAATGCCGCTGGTTCTTCACGGTGGAACAGGAATTCCTGCTAAAATGATTCAAGAAGGAATTTCATTAGGTGTTGCGAAAATCAATGTGAATACGGAACTTCAATGGGCGTTTGCTAAAACCCTTCGGGAATACTTTGAAGAAGGAAAAGACTTAGAAGGAAAAGGATTTGACCCACGTAATATTATTAAGCCAGGGATTGCTTCCATCAAAGCTACGGTAAAAGAAAAAATGGAAATTTTCGGGTCTGTAAATCGCGCATGACCGTTCTTCAAGATTATACGTACTGGATGGAAGAAAAGAAGGCGCTTCTCGATTATTTAATGGAACATGATTCCTTAATTTATCAACGCCTTGAATCTATTTTTACCGTATTAGAAGCGATTCAACGTTTTGATGAAATCACCGATGAAGATTTAGAAGTCTTTCAATGGGGATTCCAGTATTTAAACGAGCAGTTTCTCACACTAGAACAATTAATGGATGATTTATCGATCGATCAAATCGATCAACAATCCGTCCTATTTAACTACATGATGGATTTATCTGATTTCTATATGGATGCCGTCATTTCCGATGATATTAAAAAAGCCTGTGAGCAGTATCTAATCTTGCTACAAGGCTTAATTATGCATCAGCATCCGTTATCCGATTACATTTACGAACAAATTGAAGGATTATATATGGAAGCAACCGAGTCGTATGTGTCCATTCCTCAAATGTTTGAAAATTATCTCACAATAGAAGAAGAGGCTGAATAATCAGCCTCTTTTTTTCATATGGGGAAACAGTAACACATCTCGAATACTAGGTTGGTTTGTGAGTAGCATAATCAAGCGGTCGATTCCGACACCTAGACCACCAGTCGGTGGCATACCGTATTCTAGAGCATCAATATAATCTAAATCTAATTCATTCGCTTCGTTGTTACCAAGTTCTTTTTCACTAAGTTGAGCTTCAAAACGTCGGAGTTGTTCACGTGGATCGTTCAGCTCACTGAAGGCATTCGCATATTCGCGTCCCCCAATAAACAATTCAAAACGCTGGGTGAATCGAGGGTCATCAGATTGTTTTGCAAGGGGTGATATCTCAACAGGATGCCCAAAGATAAAGGTTGGTTGAATGAGCGTTTCTTCGACAAACTTCTCAAAGAATTCATTAATAATATGTCCCACTTGGTAGTGTGGAGCAACCTCGATCTCATGTTTTGCAGCGAGCGCTTTTGCTTCATCTACGGTCATTTGGTGAAAGAAGTTAATGCCGGTTTTTGCTCGAATTGCATCCACCATATGAACCCGCGTCCACGGTCCTTCAAAACGGATGGCTTGGCCTTGGTATTCAAAAGTTAATTGGCCTAAGACGGTTTTGGCAACATGTTGAAACAGTTGTTCTGTCAGCTCCATCATGCCGTCTAAATCAGAATAGGCGAGATAGAGCTCCATCATTGTAAACTCTGGATTGTGTTTATAACTAACGCCTTCGTTACGGAAGGTACGAGCAATTTCAAAGACGCCATGTAATCCACCGACGATTAAACGTTTTAAATATAACTCGACGGCAATTCGTAAATAAAATGGCATATCTAGTTGGTTGTGATGTGTGGTGAAAGGTCGTGCTGCCGCCCCACCTAAAATAGGGTGAAGAACAGGCGTATCGACCTCTAAATATCCTTCTTTAACAAGATATTCTCGCATCGATTGAATAATCAAACTTCGCTTAACAAACGTATCACGGACGTCATCATTCATGATGAGGTCAACATAACGACGTCGATATCGTTCTTCGATATCGGTTAAGCCGTGGAATTTTTCTGGTAGTGGTTTTATAGCTTTAGTTAATAAGATGAATGAACTTACATGAATCGTGAGTTCTCCTGTGTTGGTCTTCATCATCTTACCGCTGACGCCGACAATATCCCCAAGATCAGATTGGTTCCAGATATCAAAATCAGCTTCTGGAATGTCATCTTTACGAACATATAACTGAATTTGGCCGTCTTTGTCTTGAAGATGGGCAAAGCCTGCTTTTCCTTTGGCACGAATCGTACGTAGTCGTCCTGCCACTCGAACTTCTGACTGGTTTAGTTGTTCAAGTTCTTCTTTGGAATATGACTCAAAGTTAGATTTTAACGCGGAGGAGAAGTGGGTAATTGCAAAAGAAGACCCAAAGGGATCAATACCTTTTGCTTCCAATTCTTCAATTTTTGCTAAACGGACTAATTCTTGTTCTGATCGTTTCATAAGGCCCTCAAACCATATGCATTATAGCACAGTCTCCTGCAGTAATTCATACATCAACGCAGCATCATCTTTGCGAGAAAATTCGGCAATTTTTGTCACTTTAACATTAATTTTAGTCGATCCCATATGGATTAATAATAGATCTCCAACACTAACTTCACTTGACGGTTTTGCCACTTTTTCATTAATCAAAACCCGACCTTTATCAACGAGCTCTTTGGCGACCGTTCGGCGTTTGATTAAGCGTGATACTTTCAAATATTTATCTAATCTCATCGGAAAAAGAGAACGTTATGCAACGTTCTCTTTGGCATCTCCGATCACAGGTTCCGCAGTGTTTTGCGCTTTTTTATCTTCCCACCATTGAAGTTTTCCAGTTTTGTGGATTTCTTCAATGTCTTCACGTGTTAATGTTTCGATTTCTAATAAGTAGTGGGTAATCGTATCTAACAATACACGATGTTCGTTAATCACATCGGTACTGTGTTGGTAACAGTTATTAATGATTTCTTTAACGGCATTATCAATATCAAAAGCAACTTTATCCGAGAAATCTTTAGATTTTGTATAATCACGTCCTAAGAAGACGGGTCCATTTGAGCGTTCATATTGAATTGGTCCAAGGGAACTCATTCCATATTCTGTGACCATAGCACGAGCAATTTGAGTTGCACGTTGGAAGTCATTATGGGCTCCTGTGGAAACATCTTGGTAGATGATTTCTTCCGCAACACGTCCGCCCATTAGTCCTGAAATCTTGTCTTCTAAACTAGATTTGGTTTCCAAGAATGTCTCTTCATCCGGCAACATTAAGTTATATCCACCCGCTTGACCACGAGGAACAATCGTTACTTTATGAACAACGGATGCATTGTCTAGTTTTAAACCGATGACTGCATGGCCCGCTTCGTGATACGCAACACGTTCACGTTCTTTCGGTGTATACTTTTTCGATTTCTTCGCTGGACCCATCATGACGCGGTCCACGGCTTCATCGATGTCTTCCAGCGTTATGGCTTTACGATTATCTCGAGCAGCAAGTAATGCAGATTCGTTCATGAGGTTTTCTAGATCTGCCCCAGAAAATCCTGGAGTACGACGAGCAATTTCATCTAACGTAACACCTTTAACTATCTTTTTGTTTCGGGAGTGAACTTTAAGAATCGCTTCACGGCCTCGGACATCTGGATTGTTAATGGTGATTTGACGGTCAAAACGGCCTGGACGCATTAAGGCAGGGTCTAAAACATCAGGACGGTTGGTTGCTGCAATAACAATGATTCCACTATTGGTTCCAAAACCATCCATCTCAACAAGCAACTGATTTAAGGTTTGTTCACGTTCGTCGTTTCCGCCACCTAAACCTGCTCCACGTTGTCGTCCGACGGCATCAATTTCATCAATAAATACAATACAAGGTGCTGTTGCTTTGGCGTTTTTGAACATGTCACGAACACGGCTTGCACCAACCCCAACAAACATCTCAACAAAGTCAGAACCAGAGATCAGATAGAACGGAACTTCCGCTTCCCCGGCTACCGCACGAGCAAGAAGTGTTTTCCCAGTTCCCGGAGGACCAACAAGTAATACTCCTTTGGGAATACGTGCACCAATGTCTAGATACTTTTTAGGATTTTTTAAGAAATCGATAATCTCAGTAAGTTCGTCTTTTTCTTCATCCAGTCCGGCAACATCCTTAAAGGTTGTTGTTTTCCCTTTTTGCATGGTTGCTTTCGATTTTCCAAAGTCAAAGGCACGGTTTCCAGCCCCTGCGCCTCCGGAATTACGCATTAAGAAGAAGAATGCTCCAAAGATTAATACAAGGGGAAAGAGCCACGAAATAATCGAGAAGAAGTTTACGTTATTAACACTTTGAATCTCGATTGTAATATCGTTAGCTTGTAGCAAACGTATGACTTCGTTGTACGTTTCGGTTGTTGGGACAACGCTAAAGTATGTTGTTCCATCCGTGAGTTCTCCGCTAATATTATAAATCCCCGCATTAAACTCTCCAGATTCAGGAACCGTAATAACGGTGGCAATTTCATCGTCAGAGATTGCTTCAATGAATTGGTTGTAGGAGAGTTGGACAGGTTGTTCCTCTGTATTTAAGAACGAAGTATACACCCCAACAATAATTCCTATTAAGATTAAAACGAGGATAATATCCCCGATATTAAATGCTCGTTTTGGTGGTCGTTTCATTTGTGCCATAAGGTCCTCTTATAATAGTTCTTTCTTCACTACCCCTACATAAGGTAGATGACGATAACGGTCATCCCAATCTAAGCCATACCCGACAACGAACTTGTTGGGTATTTCTATGCCTACATATTTGGGTGACATGCGAACTTTTCGTCCGTCTTGTTTGTTTAGTAGTGTTACAACTTCTACGCTTTTTGCTCCACGGTACTCAAATAATCCAATCACTTTTTGTAACGTAGCTCCCGTATCTACAATGTCTTCGGCAATCACTACATGACGGCCTTCAACACTCGTTTTTAGGTCTTTATCAATTTTAACTTCGTTGCTTGCTTTTGACGTCCCGTGATAACTGGATACCGCCATATAATCTAATTGAACATTAATACTCATTTGTCTGGTTAGATCAGCAATAAAGGGAATGCATCCTTTTAGTAATCCGACAACTAAGGGATCTTTGCCTTCATAATCGTTACTTAGCTCAGCCCCTAAACGTTTGCAGGCTTCGAAAATTTCTGCTTCACTGACTAAGATTTCTTCACAGACATCATGTATTGAACTCATTGTTGCAGCCTCCATGAACAATAGATTTGAACATGACCTTTCCTTGAGGATTGATACGATAACGCAGGAATCCACAGTACATCACTGCCTTTGGCAAGCACAAGAAGTTGATCGCGGTCTTGTTGATCTAGTTTTAAATCAATCAGCCAGTCCTTTAACTTCTTTCGACCCCCGGTTAGATACACCATATCTCCCGGTTTACGGTACCGTAGTTCAAGTGGAAAGATTTCAGTAGTTGAAAGGGGGACAACGGCCTCATTATCGGCGTTATGTGATGGGTCAGTTGTAACAATTACTATATCATGATTCGGCCCGTCATAGGTGCCTGGTGCGTTGATTTTTTGCATGAAATCAAGGCTTGTAACGTTTGTTACAAACCGGACCTTGTCATAGCTTGTTTGAAGTCGATAGGTCTTTGATAATGAGACTTCTTGGTGCGGAGTGGATGAACGTAAGACCTCATCCATTTGTTCTAGTAACGCTTGATGGGGAGAAATATCGTGATTTTCTAACCATCGTGCTAATACATGCTTTTGTAATATAGATGAGAGTTGCTGATAGGAAGTGCGAGATTTGGATTCATAGACCTCATCTGTTAGCTCGTCTAACAGCGGCATTAAGTCTTGGACCTGTTGACTTAGTTGCGCAAATTTTTCTACCAGTTGAGGTTGCTCTTTTGCAAGTAGCGGAATGACGTGATGACGTAAACGATTACGTAAATAATCATCTGACTTATTGGATTC
>CBFHOU010000008.1:0-8083 GCA_965657695.1 Bacillota bacterium
ATCTTCGGAATTATGCTTGCTGTATCCCAAGGTCTAATAACAGGTGCAGAGTTATCACTTGGTCAAATGTTAGTGAATCCGTTAATGGAGATTTTATTATCCTTATTAATTGGTGGATTAATTGGCTGGATCATGATGGCCGTGGTTCAACTAGACCGTTTCGAAGAACGTGAATATACTCAAATTATAAATATCGCCGGTGTAATCATTGCGGTCTCCTTGGCAAGTGTGGGCTTTCAAGGGTATCCGTTATCTATTATTTTAACGCCGATGATGGCTGGTGTGATTTATGCCAACTTTATTGAACGAGAAAAATTTGTTCGTTCAACCCAAGCATTAGATAACTTTCAGCCCTTTATCTTGGTCGCATTCTTTACGATTGCAGGCGCACATCTGGACTTGAATTTATTGTTCTCCAGCGGAGGTCAGGCGTTACTGTTATTTATCCTTGTCTACTTAATCGCTAGAGCGATTGGTAAAGTATTTGGAGCCTCATTAGGTGGTTATCTAACCAAAGCTCATCCTAATGTTACGAAATGGCTTGGAATCGCCTTACTTCCACAAGCAGGGGTTGCGATTGGGATGGCCAACGCTGCGAGTAATACGTTAGGCGGAGAAGAAGGCATTATGGTGCTAACCATCTCGTTAGCCTCCGTTGTTATTTATGAATTGTTTGGTCCAATTGGGGTCAAAATGGCGATCATCAATTCGAATGAAGCAACGATACAAAGTAGTGAAGAACTAAGTTCATCCACGAAACCGGTCATGCATTAAATTGATACATCATGGTTAGAAGCTACTACCGTGGTACAATATCATCTAGATGAATCCATTAGAAGCCATTGGCCGTACTCACGAACGAGTACGAAATATTTACAACATTAATAACAACCGAAAACCCAACCCTAATCGTTGGGTTGTTTTATCGAGTTATGATTCAATTCAAAAAGCCCTTCAAGCAGGACTTACCATAGACTATTACTTGTATGCCGAAGAGATTGCGAATGCCAGTGAAATTCCAGCGTTACTAAAAGAACTATCAAAAACAAAAGGGTATTTGATCTCAGGTAAAACCTATGAAACAATCATTGATAAAGAAGAAACAAAATTTGGTCTGATTGTTGTTGCCAAATTTCCTGTTAAAAAACTCGAAGAATTAACACTTCCTGATAATGCTCGAATTGTGATTCTAGATGGGTTAGAGGTTCAAGGTAATGTAGGTACTATTATTCGTAGCTGTGATGGTGCTGGGATTGATGCTGTCATTCTAACGAATAAACGGATACGAATTACCCATCCGAAGTTCTTGAGAGCAAGCATGGGAAGTGCGTTATTTGTACCCATTGTTGAAGCAGATGTTGCGGAAACGTTGTATTGGCTTCAAAAATACAATTTTCAATTATTAATAACAGATACATCGGCAAATATGACTTACGATGAAATTGATTATTCTGGAAACATTGCAATCGTTGCTGGTAGTGAAAAGTACGGAGTGGTAAAAGAGTTCTATGCCTATTCCCCTCTGACACTGCTTAAAATACCGATGCTTGGTGTTTCAGATTCATTGAATGTAGGTGTTGCAACATCGATCGTTATTTATGAGTCGCTGATTCAACAAAGTCGTAAAAACACTATTTAAAAATGGCAAGTTCTTGATATAATAATTAAGCGCTTGTGCTCGAAACATGGACCTTTAGCTCAGCTGGTTAGAGCAATCGGCTCATAACCGATTGGTCGCAGGTTCGAGTCCTGCAAGGTCCACCAATGGAGGAATACCCAAGTCTGGCTGAAGGGATCGGTCTTGAAAACCGACAGGTCGGGAAACCGGCGCGGGGGTTCGAATCCCTCTTCCTCCGCCATTACTGCTCGAAAGAGCAGTTTTTTATTGGAAATCTTTATCACAGCAACAAATATAAACACTTTGTTTGATTGCTAGACACATATAATTAATGTAAAATGAGTTGAAATGCAGTCTATTCCATAAATAGGAGTTAACTATGCGAAAAATACTAAGAATATTTACAATCGCGAGTATATTAACCGTCGGATTAATTGCTCGAGTTACACAAATAGAGGCGTCTGCTGGATTTACATTCACTCTTCAAGAATATATTGCTTCCAGTCCAGATGCCAATTCCTTAACAACTATTCAAAGCGGAACGTCTACTACCTATTACTCGAATTTTTCAAATCCACTTTATGTCAATTGGAGTGTTAGTAGTGGATTAAATGTGATTTTAAAATCTGGTGTGACTGAATCAGGGCTTTTACCCTCAAACACGACTGGGAATGTTGTTATTAACGAGTCCAATTTAATAGATGCTGGAATTCCGCAAGGAACATATTATATTTTTCTACGAACAGCTGACTCTGTTGATTCTGCAAGTGGGCTTTTTCGATATGACAAAACAGCTCCTGCTACTCCAACAAGCCAAGGGATTGAGGATGCGGATGGGAATAATTTACAAGGTGCCGTAAGTCGACTGCGAACTGTAACTCTTACTTGGTCACAGCCTTCTGATGTTGATCCGTTGAAGTATAATATTTACTATCGTTTGGGAAGTGCAAGCCCTACAATTCTTGAAACCACAGCTGAAGGCGATACTTCCGAAATCGTTACTATACCTACAAACATTGCTGACGGTGTAATAACATTCGAAATTAAATCCGTGGATAAAGCCGGAAATGAATCTTCTACATCGGCAAATGTAAACTACACTTTGGATTCAGTGAGTCCTAATAATGTTTCTAATCTTGCGCTACGTAATTCTAACAACGAGGCACTAGGCACTGCAGCTGGAGATATTGATACCATTTGGTTCACTCCATCAACTTCTAATGATGTATCATATTATTTAATAAAGGTTAAAAAAGGTACAGCAAATCCTATCGAGTTAACGAGTGGAGCCGGAACATTATCTGGTGGTCTTCGTTACCTTGATATTTCTGGTGAGTCATATACTGCTGGAGATTTGCTTGTTTTCGAAGTGATTACTTATGATACAGCAGGCAATGCATCTACAGGTGTAACTGTCTCTACAACTTATGATGGAACGGCACCTGTCTTTAACATTACTAAGAACATTAATACGACCGTATCCGGTGTAACGGTTATTGCACGAGAAGTTTCTACATTATTTGTAACCAATACGTTAGGAGACATTTCTTCCTACGCAATTCGGAAAGATAGTGGTCCTATTACATTTAAATTAGGTAATGCAACTAATTTAACAACTGACCTTAGGGCATTGACCACAAATGGTTCATATACAGTTATTGTTCGCGATTTAGCCCTCAACCGAAGCGAAATGGAATTCACACTTGAAGTAGAGCCTCCGGTTCTTCCGGGTGGCAGTGCAAATCGATTAAGAGTTTCTTCCGATCCGAAAGATTCAAGACTCTCAGCGGGGATCTCCAAGACAGGTATTCAGGTTCAATTTACCGCTGCAAATGGAGCAACTGATTACGAGCTCTACCTTGATGGACAAAAAGTAACAACATCAAGTGGTGTTAGTGGAACCACAGTTACTCTAACGTTCGAACTTAAAACGATTCCCTTTGGAGATCAACAATATAATATTCAAGTTAGAGCCGTGGATGAAAATGGAAACTTTTCGACATATGATTCGCTTTTACATACCTTTAGAGATCTATCACACCCATTAGCAATTATCCACTCAACTACCAGCAAGAGTACCTCCATTGAGTTTGATGTTGAGGTACTTGACTATATGAACATCTTAAATCAAAACTACCTTGAAGCATGGCTATATCTCGATGATGTTTTTGTCAAAAAAATAGATATTGAGGAAGGTAGAAACACGTACTTGTTCGATGGTTTACGTGTTCGAGAAACCGACTATTCGATTAAGATTGTTGGAACATACACCTTAGATAGCACACCTTACACAGATGCAATTATTAACCGCCCTACAAACTATGCGATTGATACCACTAGTTCAACAGAAGATATTTTGGCAACTGTGAGTGATCTAAATATTGGGTCAACTACAGTGACCTTCAATGTAAATTCAACAAAAGCTTCCACATCAACAAGAAGTTACAATGTTGTTATGTATAGCGGGCTTGCGAGTGGTGTATCAGCTCTTACGGGTAATCCATTTTATTCGAAATCAATTTCACTAGAAACAGCAAATCTCAATGTTACAACACCTGTATCGATAACAGGATTAACGGCGGGAGAGAATTATCATATTCAAATTAAAGATGGATCTTACGTCATAGCAACAGCAAGTTTCTATACTAATAAAGATATTCCTGACACAACTTTAAGTGTCACATCTGTTACTCAGAATTCGGTTAGTGTTTCTGCAACCATAGTCGATCCAGATAGTGCCATTACTAGGAATGATGGAAAAGCTGTAATACGTGTCTTTGATGTAGATGGCGAACTAGTTTCTGTAACGGACCTAAAATTACCTAACGTTGGTGTTAATCCTTACGTCATTACAGATTTGGCCCCCGATACAACGTACACTCTTAAAATTTACACAAACTACGAAGCATTTATTCAGTTTCCTAATGGAGCTACCGAATCGATACCTGTAAACAATGCTTTGATTGGAACGTATTTAGTTTCAACGGCGAAAAGGCTTCCAACAGCTGTTTTCTCACAAGTAGATGCAATTGAAAATGAAGTGGACTTTAGATTATTTATAGAGGATTTAGACACAACGCTTCGTTCTTCAGAAGTTTACTTGTATGAGAATGGTGTAATTGTTGATGGTCCCATTGCAGTGAATAGAGGAACTTTCAACTTATCATTTGATAACTTAAAATCTAATACTGAATACGTTATCTCTCTTCACGTTCAATACGATTTAAATGATGGTCTAGGTGTAATTACAAGACAAGGTTTCTTAACTCCATCAGTATTGTCGAATACATTTGCAATTCAGACCTTTACGACAACAAAGATTGCTCCGGATTTTGTATATGTTGATGACTCATTAAGTCGTACCAACTCTTCATTAACAATTACCTTAAGTCCCGTTGATCCAGATAATACTTTTGTTGGTGGCTTTGTTAAGATTTACTCTCTCACTCAATCAGCTCCACTTCCTCAAATGTTCGCTATTACAAGGGTTGGGGATCAAACGTTTACCTTTACGAATCTTGAAGCGGATACACAGTACCGAATCGTCGTAGACGCTGATTATAATTTGGCTGATGGAAGAAACGAGCGATCTGCCATCGTCTATGAAGAACGATTCAGAACGAGATTGCCAATATCTGCTCAAATCATTACCTTAGAGCGTGCAACAACCTCGGTAGATGTAAGTGTTGAGATGTTTGACTATACAAGTCAGGATGTCTTTGCAAAACTTTATCAGGGAACTACTCCGATTGGCACGGCAAGACGATTAACAAATGGACTTAATGATTTGGAGTTTACTGATTTGCAATCAAATACAGATTACAAACTAGTTATTGATTACAATACTGGACAAACAGAACTTACCAGCCAGAGTTTCAGAACGTTATCAATAGCGATTAAAAACCCACCTGCCATTGTAATTTCAAACGCTACTGTTAGTGGTACTGTGGCTAATGTTCAAGTCACAGTCAGTGATCCTGACTCCGCTTTAACAAATGATGCACAACTTACTGTTTGTGCAGTTGGTAATGAGTGTACAACGATTACTAGGTCAATCACTCAACTTCGAGATGGGACAAACATAGATTTGCCTTATGAGTCTCAGACAATTAGTCTTCAATTTACATATAATGACAACACTGAAACTAAGTCGATTACTTTACAAACATCAATCTTAGAAGTCGTTCAATCTGAACCAATACCTGAACCTGAGCCGACTCCAGAACCGGAGCCAACCCCAGAACCAGAGCCAACACCAGAGCCGGAATCAGAACCAGAACCATCTGGAATGGGTCTAGGCGGATGGATTCTAACCTTAGCCGGTGTCGCGGTTGCAGGATTTATAGGCGTATTTATTTACAGCTTTAGAAGTGTATACATACGATAAAAAACAAGGCTAAATGCCTTGTTTTTGTTTGTGGTATTTGGAATGGATCCAACGTCCTATGAGGGTGGAAAGAATGGATACAGGAATTAATGGGATAAGTGCAAGTATCATAAATATCACATACCAGGCCGTATCAGATACCCCAAACTGGAAGTAACTATAGATTAAGAAGAGGATTCCACTCAGAATTAGTAATCCTGTGAGCAGAAAAGAACCCCATCGTTTCCAACTTTCAGCAGTTGTTAAAATAATTAGAGTAGCGACAATCATTATTAGTATAGGCGTAAATTCTCTCATTAATGTTTCCTCTAATAAGATAATATATCAAAGTCTCATTTGCGCCAAGGTACGAAGCGGGATTGTTACCTTGACTACTGAGATACCGCTTGATAAGATAATAAAGCGCCTTTAAACGAAAGCGTAGACAGCGCGGAGTAGAGCAGTCTGGTAGCTCGTCGGGCTCATAACCCGGAGGTCGGAGGTTCAAATCCTCCCTCCGCAACCAATTGGGTCCGGTAGTGTAGTGGTTAACATGCCAGTCTGTCACACTGGAGATCGCGGGTTCAAGTCCCGTCCGGACCGCCATTTATATACGGCTTCGTAGCTCAGTTGGTAGAGCAACGGATTGAAAATCCGTGTGTCGCTGGTTCGATTCCGGCCGAAGCCACCACCAAGAATAACTAGACCGTAAGGTCTTTTTTTTATGACTGTAAATCGTGATACATTAGTGACAGGATTGATGATTGATTATCCCCTAGAATAAAAGTATGAGAAACCGTTGGGTATGGATTGTATTAACAGGAGTGGTTGCCATCTTGGTTGGATATGGATGGTCTTTTTTTCCTAGCTTTGAGCGCGTGATTTTCTTGTTTCAAAACTTGTCCTCGCTTACTCGTCAATTGCTGATTATTGGTGGAATCGTAGTAGCAATCTTGTTGATTGCACTGCTCGTGATTCGTGAGCGGTTGCTGCGTCAACTCCGTTCTAAGAGCCCGCTATATAAACAACTGATTGAGCGCAATGCAAAAACTAAATTTCATTCGCTTAAGAGAAAAATACAACTGCGTCAACGATATTCTTCTAAGGCAAAGCTCGACCGAACGTCCGTTCAAAGCGTCTTTGCGGATGAAATAACAAATCAAATGATTGCCTATGAAGAACTAGCAAACAAACTCCAAGCCAACCAACGAAACTGGGAAGATTATTCTTCGTTTTACCATGAGTTATTGGAACAAGTCAAAACCACAACTCCATGGTATGTAAGGTTCGTAGAACGTGAGTTATTACAACGAAAACGATTGATTAAACCAGTCATTGACCTCGAGTTTTTTATCTTGATGACGTATACGAGTCCTAAAGGACGAAACCATTATGAAAAAAAGATACGTTACTATACAAAGGACTTTCTTCAACAGATTCAGAATAGCCAACAATATTTACAGCGAGTAAGTACCCAAGAATACTTACGAGCCAAAGAACGTAGTAAAATGACTGCAAGCATGCGCTTTAAGATCTTGAAACGTGATGACTATCGTTGTCAAATTTGTGGAGCAAGTCAAAAAGATGGTGCTAAATTACACATCGACCATATTGTCCCGGTGGCTAATGGCGGTAAGACCACTGAGTCTAATCTTCATGTCTTGTGTGATCGATGCAATTTAGGAAAAGGAACAAGAGGATTATAATAATAATATGAAGATTCCAGATACAGTAAAAACCGACATTCAACATCGACTTCAAGCGGATCAAGAATATGCAAAAAGTGTTCAGAATGCCCATGCGTATGACCCTGGCATGCGTCAAATCCATGAGGATAATGCTGCGTATGTAAAGGAGCTTGTGAATACGTACTCTCTATCAGCGCTTTTGAATGAGTCTAGGGAGATCGCTGAAGCGGTATTCATTTTGATTCAACATGCAATAAGCATGCCGGACTTTATGAAGTCTATGTTGGTATTGTTTGAAAAGGTAACACCTTCCCAACCTGTTTATGTTGCATATATGACAGACCGTATTTTGAGTATGAGTCGACGTCCACAACAATATGGTTGTACTTATGACTATGACGAAAGTGGACA
>CBFHOU010000008.1:8180-9631 GCA_965657695.1 Bacillota bacterium
TATATGACAGACCGTATTTTGAGTATGAGTCGACGTCCACAACAATATGGTTGTACTTATGACTATGACGAAAGTGGACAGATGGTCATGTACTGGGTTACAGATAGCAAAGAAGTTATCAATGAACGACGTCTTGCCATTGGGCTGTCTTCTGTGGAAGAAAATGAACAACGCTTTATTCATCGACCACGAATGACGCCAGAAGCTGCAAGCGAATATTTAGACCGTCAACACCAATGGCTCATTGAGACAGGTTGGTGTGATGAAGCGGCGATAAAACAATATAACGAGAGGAATCGCTAATGGCATCTTTTCAACCGGATTCAACAAATACTCGCTATTTCTATCAACTATTTAGCGGCTCACTCGTTCCACGACCCATCGCTTGGATTACGACATTGAATGAAGATGGGACCATCAACCTTGCTCCTTACAGCTTTTTTGGGGGTGTCAATACAAGACCTCCAATGGTTATGGTATCGATTGGACGCCATGAAGGACAGTTAAAGCATACAGGTCAGAATATTTCCCGCACCAACGAATGTGTGATTCATATTCCGAGTGAACAGCATATTGATGCGGTCAACAAGTCAGCCTACAAATTTGAACCGAATTTGAGTGAAGTCGAGGTTCTAGACTTACTACCAGTACCTAGTGATGTTGTTGCAACACCGAGTCTTGAAGGAGCACTTGTTCGAATTGAATGCAAGTTGAATCAGGTGGTTGATTTGCCAACGAACGATATGTTCATCCTTGATGTGGTTAACTTGGTGATTGATGACTCCATCCTTAAAGACGGGATTGTTGATATTAAGGCACTAAATCCTGTGTCACGAATTGGGGGCAATTTTTACACTCTAGTGGGGGATGTCATTCAAAAACCACATCCCGATAACGAGTTTAAGCGATAATCTTGCATTAAATTCATGTTTTAACCTATAATAAACTACAACTAAATCATTCTTCGGGGCAGGGTGAAATTCCCGATCGACGGTAAAGTCCGTGAGCGCAAGCTGAGTAGGTGCAATTCCTACACCGACAGTATAGTCTGGATAAAAAGAAGAAAATGCCATCTTTTTTGATGTCTTTTTTGCCCCGGTTAGAAACGGGGTTTTCTTATGGATCACAAATTATATATGCAGCGTGCATTAGACCTTGCAAAACAAGGAATAGGATCGGTCCATCCAAATCCTTTGGTTGGCGCCGTTATTGTTAAAGATGGCCAAATTATTGGTGAGGGGTTTCATGAAATACATGGTGGCCCACACGCTGAGATTAATGCGTTTCAAAACGCAACTGAGGATGTGGCAGGGGCAACGATGTATGTTACGTTAGAACCTTGTTCCCATCATGGGAAAACGCCTCCATGTGCAGATGCAATCATTGCCAAAGGAATTAAAGAAGTGATTGTTGCCATGCAAGACCCTAACCCACTGGTAAGTGGCCGAGGG
>CBFHOU010000008.1:9728-18651 GCA_965657695.1 Bacillota bacterium
ACGATGCAATCATTGCCAAAGGAATTAAAGAAGTGATTGTTGCCATGCAAGACCCTAACCCACTGGTAAGTGGCCGAGGGATTGAACGGATGCGAGAAGCTGGTATTCATGTTCAAACCGGGGTCTTAAAGAAACAAGCAAAAGACCTTAATCAACGATTCTTGCATTTCATCCAAACAAAACGTCCCTTTGTCGTTGTGAAATCAGCGATCAGTAAAAATTTCAAAATCACGAGTGCAAGTGGACCATGGGTCACTGGAGAAGAATCAAGAAAACAAGTTCATGAGATGAGACGTCGTGCCAAAGCGGTTTTGGTTGGTATCGGCACCGTTCTAGCCGACGATCCTCTGCTTACCGTTCGTCATGGTGATACCTCGGTTCAACCGACTCGAATTATTTTAGATTCCAAAGGGCAAACCCCTCTCGACTCGAAATTAGTTCAAAGTGCAAGTGAAGTTCCAACGTGGATTTACTGTGTTCAAGGCGTTAATCCTGGTTGGAAAGATCAAATGACTGCGAGCGGTGTAACTATCATTGAGATGTCGAATTTATCCCCCCGCTTATCTTTTGACCACGTACTTGAGGATATGGGTCAACGTAACATTGATGAAGTGTTGATTGAACCAGGCCCTCGCTTATTAGAATCACTACTGAAAGAAAAACAACTTCACGAATGGGTTGTCTTTCAAAGCTCTGTGATGGAAGAAGAATCCGAGCTAGCATTTCTACCCTTTAACTACACCATTACAAAAAATCATATTATGGTTGATGAACAACAAGTTGGAAATGACACAAGAACAACGTATGTACCCAAGGAGGATCTCTAATGTTTACCGGAATTATTGAAGAAATAGGAAAAATTAATCAAATTCAACATGGCCCAAAAAGTGCCGTGATTGAAGTTCAAGCAAACACTGTTTTGCAAGGAACGAAACTAGGCGACAGCATTTCAACAAACGGTGCATGCTTAACCGTTATCGAGCTCACTGATTCGATCTTTAAAGTAGAAGCGATGAACGAAACCTTAGAACGAACAAACTTAGGAGAGTTAACCGTAGGATCTCGTGTGAACTTAGAACGAGCCATGCAACTTGGGGAACGTCTTGGGGGACATATGGTCTCTGGCCATATTGATGGCACAGGACGGATTGTCTCCATGAGACAAGATGATATTGCTTGGTGGGTGGAGATTACCTGTGAGGCGAACCTCATGCGTTACATCATAGAAAAAGGAAGTATTGCGATTGATGGCATTAGCTTAACGGTGGCAAAAGTTCATCCAGCATCGTTTGAAGTCTCGATTATTCCTCATACAAAGGACCACACCACGTTACTTAGTAAATCGATTAATGACCTCGTCAACCTAGAAAACGATTTGGTCGGCAAATACATTGAACAATTCACAATGGACACCGTCCAATCGATGAGTTTAGATGATTTGTCGAAGAAAGGATATTAACATGCCGTTCTCGACAATAAAAGAAGCAATTAACGCTATCAACGCCGGTAAAATGGTCGTCGTTGTGGATGACGAAGACCGAGAAAACGAAGGCGATTTATTAATGGCTGCCGAAAAAGTGACTCCCGAAGCGATTACGTTTATGGCAAGTCATGGCCGAGGGCTCATCTGTTTACCCATGGAGGAATCCAGAGCAAACACCCTGGGCCTACATCCGATGGTCCAAGAGAATACGGATTTGTTTTATACCAATTTCACAGAGTCGATTGACTCTGTTGATGTAACAACTGGGATTTCAGCCAAGGAACGTGCGAATACCATTCTTGCGACCACGAAAGTCGATGCAACACCGACATCGTTTCGTAAACCGGGTCACATCTTCCCACTAGTGGCAAAAGAAGGCGGCGTCTTAAAACGTGCAGGACATACTGAAGCAGCGGTTGATCTAGCTCGACTTGCTGGGCTTGCGCCAATGGGTGTTATTTGTGAAATCATGAATGATGATGGAACAATGGCTCGCGTCCCGGACTTAGAAAAGTATGTAAAACAACATGATTTGGTCTTCATTACGATTGCGGACTTAATTGCCTACCGTCTGGAACATGACCCCAACGTTGTAAAAGCATCAGAAGCAGACCTACCCACAAGCCATGGTGATTTTAAAGTTATGGCGTTTGAAAATACGCAAACGAAAGAACATCATGTGGCCCTAGTAATGGGAGATATCTCACCAAGTGATGAAGTCTTGGTCCGTGTCCACTCCGAATGTTTGACCGGAGATGTGTTAGGAAGTAAACGCTGTGATTGCGGGGAACAACTTCATAATGCAATGGATAAAATTAAGCAAGAAGGCAAAGGGGTCTTACTTTATATGCGACAAGAGGGTCGAGGGATTGGCTTAATCAATAAGATTAAAGCATATGCACTCCAAGACCAAGGAATGGATACGGTAGAAGCGAATGAAGCGTTAGGTTTTCCTGCCGATCTACGTGATTATGGAACTGGTGCGCAAATGCTTCGCCAACTCGGCGTTCAAAAGATTAAACTGATGACCAATAACCCAAGAAAAATCAGTGGATTATCCGGCTTTGGCTTAGAAGTGACTGAACGTATTCCCATTCAAATGAATCACAATGAACGAAACGAACAGTACCTCAGAACCAAAAAACAGAAATTAGGACACTTATTGCAAATGGAGGAAAGAAAATGAATGTAACACCAGCGTCAGTAGTAGCAACTGGATTAAAATTTCACATCGTGGTCGGGCGTTTTAATGAAATGATCAGCAAACAATTACTTGAAGGGGCGATTGATGGAATCGTTCGTCACGGCGGCAAGGAATCAGATATTACTGTCACGTGGGTACCGGGTGCCTATGAAATTCCCCTCGTCGCCCAAACCGTGGCGGCAAAAAAACAAGTCGATGCTGTAATCACATTAGGTGCTGTCATCCGTGGTGCAACCCCGCACTTTGAGTATGTTTCAGGACAAGCGGCACGTGGAGTCGGCGATGCTTCAATTAAAACTGGCATCCCAGTAATCTTCGGTGTATTAACGGTCAACACCATTGAACAAGCGATTGAGAGAGCAGGTACCAAGGCGGGAAACAATGGATATAGTGCTGCGGTCACTGCGATTGAAATGGCGAACTTAATGAAACAACTATAAAAGGACACATGTCCTTTTTTTATTGTTTATACTGTAAATAGAGGTAATTAATTATGATTCAACGCATCCTATCATGGTTTGATCAACAATTTGCTCCTTACTTAGAGCTCATCGCAATGGTTGGTGGATTGATGACGATACTAATTTCCATGACTGTCTTCTTGTTAATTGTATTTGTCCCAGAAGCTAGTTTTGATATGCCTTTAGCGGTAGTCCTGCTTCCAGGATTTATTGGCTTTTTAGGAGTTTCATTACTTATGTTGCTACGCTTAGGTCGACTTCTTTCAAAAGAGAGCGAATAATATGGATATCTATATTTATAACGCGGGTCCGTTATTTACCGAAGCGGATCAAAAACAACGTCGTCTCGAAGGTCAACGATTACGAGATGTAGTCAAAGACCAAGGCTTTGTTGCGAATCCTATCGAATTGCCATTTGCTATTAATGTAGCAATTCAGTCGAAAGAAATCTTTTTCAAAGACACATCACACATCGACCAAGCAAATGTATTTTTCTTTGACTTGGCCGGGAATGACTCGGGCACATTGGTTGAACTAGGAATGGCCATTGAGAAACTACGTCAAGGAAAGACTCTTTCGATTTATCCTATCTTTAGCGACTTACGGCTGCTGCGAAATCAGGCTTCTGGGGTAGAGAGTCCCGTCGGATTTAATTCGTTTGTGGTGGGTAGTTTAACCGCCCATGATATTGAGATTTTCGATTCCTTTGAATCAGCATATCAACATTTTTTACGGGATTTCAATTTGCAATAAGTTGAATCTACAAAAGTTGATTCACTTATGGTAATCTAATAATACCCGCAAAAATTGTAGGTGTAGTTTAGTGGTAAAACGACGCCTTGCCAAGGCGTAGTCGGGGGTTCAATTCCCCTCACCTGCTCCATATTGAAAGCATAGGTTTGATACAATTGTATCAGGCCTTTTTTTGTGCTATTTAGGTGCATTTCTCTATTTGCTCAAATTTATCGAGCATAAAAGAGCTCTGATTTAACTGATTTTCGTGTGTTACCATCAAACCCCTACACGGTTAGATTTTGAAACACACGATTCGAAACGGATTTACACGATTTCAGTAGCTTAGCGATTTAAGTGGGATAAACGGATAATAAATTAATTGAAAGTGATAAATGAATTATTTTGGAATGTGCAAGTAATACTTGACAAGTTTAAAAGTGAATTAGGTGGTTTTTTACCGAATTGTCAAGTTTAATTAAAAGAGGTGATTGTTATGGATTATGGAGATAAGCTTTATAAATTAAGAAAGCAAAAATCGCTGACTCAAGAAACAGTGGCGAATGAGTTAAATGTATCAAGACAGAGTGTCAGTTTATGGGAGACTAATCAATCATCTCCATCAATGGAAAATTTGATTGCATTGGCAAATTTATATCAAGTTTCATTAGATGAGTTGGTAGTGGTAAAAGACTTGAAAGACTATAAGGAAGAACCAATGTACTCATCAACATCTAAACTTGATAAAACAGCTATAAGTCGTAGCTTAGACAAAGGTAAATATGAAACAACAACGCTTATCCTAGGGATTGTTGGAGTTTTACTTGTTTTTATAGACTATATTGGGATTATTCCTTTTGTTCATTTAGTTGCGATTGTGCTTGGATTTATTGGGATTAAACTTGTAAAAAAAGACAAAGATGATCAGCGTTCTTATTCAAAACCTGGTTATGTTCTTTCAATTGTTTCTTTGTTTACAGGTGTCATGACCCTTATTTTAGCTGTTTTTCTTATAACAATCTTAAAATGAATGGTGCCTGCACATTTTTAAGCATCAAGAAATAATATTTATAATGAGTGTTTTTTTATTTACAAGAATGTATAAATATGTAAAATAAGTTAATCGTATATTTTCCCTAAGAGGAGGGAATGTCTCTACCCTGCGGCCTTGGAATTGCAGGACTACGTGAGACTTTTCCCTACCCAGAAGGGGAAAGTCTTTTTTTTATGGGCAATCTTTACCGTTAGCGTTTGGCTCTGTGCTACCCTACAACTACAGGAACAACAATATAAAATGAGCTATCAAACACTCCCCCATACATTATTTGCAAAGGTATCCCCGGAACCGGTGTCGTCACCTTCAATGGTGGTTTTTAATCATGCGTTGACCCAAGAGTTAGAACTCCAAGAACTGACGATCCAAGATTGGGTTGCCATCCTAAGTGGAAATCAACCATATCCAGGTCAATCCGCATTTTCCATGGCATATGCGGGTCACCAATATGGTCGATTTACTATGCTTGGGGATGGTCGAGCCCACGTTGTAGCCGAACTTGTAACGGAACAAAAGATGTATGATCTTCAACTAAAAGGTTCGGGTTCAACCCCCTTCTCACGTGGTGGAGATGGTCGAGCAGTTCTTGGTCCGATGCTGCGTGAATACGTCATTTCAGAAGCGATGTATGCACTAGGGGTTCCTACGACACGAAGCTTGGGCGTTGTCGCTACCGGCGAGATTGTTTATCGCGAGACGCCCCTACCCGGAGGGATTCTGGGTCGTCTGGCAGAAAGTCACATTCGAGTGGGGACGTTTCAATATGCCGTTATTAGTGGAGAAGAAGGGTTGGTTCAACAACTTGCTGATTATTCAATCCATCGTCACTACCCAGAACTTCAAAATGAGACCGATAAATACCGAAGGTTTCTTCAAGCTGTGATTGAGCGGCAAGCTAAACTTATTGCAAAGTGGATGAGTATTGGATTTGTTCATGGTGTGATGAATACGGATAATATGGCAATTAGTGGTCAAACCATTGACTATGGACCTTGTGCGTTTATTGATATTTATAAGCCCGAGATTGTATTTAGCTCGATCGATCGAGGGGGCCGCTATGCGTATAATCAACAACCCAATATTGCATTATGGAACCTGACTCGTTTTGCTGAAACATTGATTAGTTTGATTGATAAAAATAATGACATCGCAATTACGAAAGCAGAAGAGGATTTAGCTTCATTCTCTACAATATACTTAGATGAATATTACTATTTAATGGGTCAAAAACTAGGATTTTCAAACCTTGAACTAAATCATCGAATTGTGATTGACCGACTTCTTGATATCATGCATCAAGAACAGTTGGATTACACTCAAACCTTCACGTCATTATCAAATGAAACAGATCCGAGTTCATCGGGTGACTATAAAGAATGGTTTGAACTTTACCAACAACTCATAAATAAAGAAAAAGCAGATCCGACTTCACTAATGAAAAAAGTGAATCCAACAGTAATTCCTCGAAATCATGTCGTTCAAGAAGCCTTAGACCTTGCAGAAGCTGGAAATATTGATTTATTTAATACGGTACTTATGGATGTCCAGCGTCCTTATGAAGCACCTATTGAAACTCGTTTACTAGAAAGAAGTGATTCCAATGAACCGTTTATTACCTACTGTGGCACATAACGTCAGAACCATAGTGTTATTTACATTCCTACTCATTATTCTTAATGCATGTGCCGAAGCCGAAGTGGAAGAACCCGTTATAGCACCACCTGTGGTTCAAACACCAACTACACCATCCGAACCTACGTCTGCATTTTTGACCAAACTCATGAATTTTGAAGGAGAGCGACGTGATTATTACGTATACCAACCAGCAAATGTTTCTAGCAATTCTGACATGATGTTTGTTCTTCATGGGTTTGGTGGGGATGCTCGAGAATTGCGACTCCTAGGATTTCATGAGTTAGCCGATGAGACTGGGATGATTATCGTATATCCTCAAGGGTTGATTAGTTCGAATGTGGAGAGCACCTATTGGAATGCAAATTTTTCGTTCAGCAATGCCCCGGATGATGTTGCGTTCTTATTGGAGTTACAATCTCGGATTACGACGGAGTATGAGCTAGAAAACCCAAGCCGGTACATGACCGGAATCTCAAATGGTGGATATATGGTGAATGCATTCTTATGTTCCAACCCTGAAGCGATTGATCTTGCAATTAACTGGATTGGTTCGATGAATGTGGCTACCTATGAACAATGTGATACTGAATTTGAGACCCCGTATTTACATGTCCACGGAACGAACGATATGACGATACCGTACGATATTGCTTTCACTGAAGCCGAGTTTAATACCCCTGGTAGTGTTCCCTTCGTTGTTGATTATATTGCTCAAAAAAATGGTCACACAGACTATGTAGATAGTGTATTCAGTGTTGACGCACGTCTGCGAAGGTTTACGGGAGGGGCTTTCGAAACATGGTTAATCACTGTAGACGGAATGGGACATGTCCCACCAATTGAAGGGTTGGTTGAATTTAATATATTTGATGTCATTAAAGAATTTATACAATAAAAAAATAACGTCCCATATGGGACGTTATTTCATTAAGAACCCTTTTAGTAATCGGTAAATGCGGGGCGAATAAGGAGGGTATTTAGCACGGATATCAAAATGGAGTGATCGTGTCATAACGGATTTTTCATGGGAGAACGTATAGAAAGTGTGTTTTCCATGATATGCGCCATGACCACTTCGTCCACGTCCACCAAAAGGCAAGTATGGATTCACGATGTGAAGAATCGTATCATTGATGCATACTCCACCTGCGGGGATTTCTTGAATCAGTTCATCACGAAATGACTTGTTTTGACTAAAGATGTATAGTGCGATTGGATTTGGTTCTTCGGCAACTAATGCTGTGATTTCGTCTTTAGTTGTAAAAGTATAAATCGGTAAGATGGGCCCAAAGATTTCTTCATGATGAATGGGATGAGACTTTTTAGGTGCCTCAACCACATGCAATGGAAAGATTCGTTTTTTCTTATTTCGTGGGCCACTAACAAGAACCTTGCAACCTACCAAAAGTTCCTCTAATCGACCAAAATGACTTTCGTTTATAATCTTCCCGTATCCATTAGTAAAGTGTTTTCCATAGAAATTTTCGAGTTCGATTTTTAGCTGTTTTATCAATGGTTTTTTAATCGATTCGTGAACAATCAAATAATCAGGAGCAATACAGGTTTGACCAGCGTTAACGGTCTTACCAAATAAGATACGACGTGCTGTATCTTCTATTTTTGCAGTGTCATCAACAATACATGGTGACTTTCCGCCCAGTTCCAAAGTAACAGGAGTCAAATTCTTTGCCGCTTGACTCATCACAATCGAACCTACCTTTGGACTACCGGTAAAGAAGATGTAATCAAAAGGTTCTTCTAAGAGCCATGTTGTCTCTTTAATTTCCCCTTGGACCACAGCAAGTTGAGCTTTATCAAAGAAATCTTCAATCATGTCCTCAATGACTTTGGCTGTGACTGGGGCATGTTCACTAGGTTTTAGTACTACACTATTTCCTGCTGCGATTGCTCCTACAGCTGGGGCTAATAGAAGTTGGAAGGGATAGTTCCAGGGTGAAACAATCAACACGCTTCCGAAGGGTTCATAGACTACTTTACTCCTTGACGGAAATGTAAGCAACGAACCCTTGACTCGTTTTGGCCGAATCCAACGTTGTAGATAATGAAGGGCAGTGTTAATCTCTTGGATCACGAATGCAACTTCCGTGGTCAATATTTCGAAGTCAGATTTTCCTAAGTCTTCTCGAAGAGCTGTGTAGATTTGGTCTTCATAGGTTAAAATGGCTTCTTTTAGCGTGAGAAGAACTTTTTTTCTTGCATCATAAGAGTACAAAGTTGGATAGTGGCTTTTTTGTGATTGGCGTAGTTTTGATACTTGAGTTTTTGCAGAAGGTTTCATGATTTCTCCTTTGATATATTTTACATTACAAACTATTTTCATGTGTTTATTTAAG
>CBFHOU010000008.1:18751-22815 GCA_965657695.1 Bacillota bacterium
AAATACTGTTAAAAAGATGTAATATACATATGGTGAAAAAAGATGAACTTACGTAATCAGATGATTTACCAAGTCTACTTACGCAACCATACGCCGGAAGGCACTTTTAAATCGTTGATTGATGACTTGGACCGTATTAAAGCATTAGGAACAGATATTGTTCACTTTTTGCCAATCTACCCGATTGGACAGAAAAAACGAAAAGGAACCCTTGGGAGTCCGTATTCGATCTCCGATTATAAAGGAGTGAATCCAGAACACGGCACGATTGGTGATTTTCGACAACTTGTTGAAACGATGCACCAAAAGGGACTCAAAGTGATGATTGATATCGTCTTTAATCATACGTCTCATGATGCACTGTTAATTGAGAAGTTTCCTAATAGTTACCACCGAGATGAAAACGGAGAGGTTGCACCGAAAGTTGCAGACTGGTGGGACATCGCCGATCTTCATTTCAACGATGAGAAACTAGAAGAAGAATTAATTGATTCGTTACTATACTGGATTGAAGTTGGTGTTGATGGATTCCGCTGTGATGTTGCGAGCATGGTACCGTTAGCTTTTTGGCGAAAAGCAGAAGCCGCAGTTCGCGAGAAGAATCCAGAAGTCATCTGGTTCGCAGAAACGGTCGATCCATGGTATGCCTCTAACATGAAAGAACTTGGGGCGGTGTATGAAACCGATGCATCGATGTATGATGTCTTCGATATGCAGTATTCATATGATATTTGGCACTTACAACGTAAACATTTACTTGGAGAACGTCCACTTAAAGACTTTGTGGAAGGACTTCAATTACAAGAATTTTACCTACCTTTGTATTACAACAAAGTTCGTTTCTTGGAAAACCATGACCAAGACCGATTTATGTCGTACGGATTAGATCCTGACATGTATACAGCAATGATGTTCTTCTTAAAAGGAACGACCTTGGTTTATGGAGGACAAGAGTTCTTATCGAGTAAGAGACCCAGCTTGTTTGATAAAGATATGATTGAGCGTAATGAGGGAGATATTAGTTCTCTAATCTCAGTTCTTGCAAGTTTAAAAAAAGACCCCATCTTCGCAGAGGGTCACTACCGTGTTGATTCGATTGATGAATGTATGATTAGTAGTTATAAAAAAGGAAACCGTACCGTCTATGGTGTCTTTAACACCAAGGGCGATCGAATCACCACGGAGTTTCCAGATGGTGAATACGAGAACTTAATTACCGGTAAGACAGTTCGTATTAGTAATCACATTATCGATTGGGATTTTCCTGTCATATTCGAAGCATAAAAAAAAGCCCCCGAAGGGGCTTTTTTTATACTTGTTTGAATCCTTCTTCTTCGGAAAGAATCGTTGAGACGATATTGAGGAGTACACCGTAAATAACTTTACTAGCAACGTCCGCAATAGTATAAAGCACTTGTTGAGAAGCAATTGCTACACCAAATCCTAATTGATCGATGAATAATGGCATAACGTATGCAACTGGGTAGATGGTCCATGCAACATAGAATAATGGAAGAATGAACGCGAAGATTGCTTGTCCTTTCGACCCTTTCATGTTAGCAGTACCTTCTTTGATAACACGTGTAATGAGGACTAGTACAACAATATAGAATAATGTTGAGATGATTCCCCATACTAACCATAAGGTTAAGTTTTCGTTTGCTCTTCCTGGTTCGTAGAATTGTCCTACGTATCCAGTAAGAATCATTAATACTCCTGATAATGCGAAATTACGTAGATACGACTTGAATGCTGCACCTACAATACCCGCTACGAATAAGATTTGGATGAGCAACATTGGTACGTCGATCAGCCAGTTCAGGTAACGGAATCCGTTGGTGAATAATTTAGCGCCTTCAGCAGCTACATATTCATTTCCAACTAAGACATAAGCATCATTCCATGAAAGTTGTTGAGCGTAGAGTAATAGGAATGCTGACACCATGACAACTACACTTAATACACTTGATGGACGGTATTTTGGTGAGTTATCGTTCTTGGTAAGGATGAAGTACAGTAGTGATGCACCCATCGCTGCATAACCAAGAGTTAGTACGTGTGATACTAATTCAAAAATTTCTATACTAATTGATTGCATATTTCCTCCCTTATTTCGTACCTATAAAATACACAAAAAAGAAAACGCTGTCAAATACTTTGTACTTCCGGTTGAAATTTCTAAATAAGGCCCTATAATGCTATAATTAACTTGGTGATGATAATGAAAAAAGAACTGACAGAATTACAGATTCGTGTAACCAAACATGAAGGAACAGAACCCCCCTATGAAAACGAGTACCATGATCTCTTCGATGAGGGTATTTACATTGATTTGTATACGGGTGAAGTCTTATTTAGTTCCAAAGACAAGTTTGACTCTCATTGTGGGTGGCCATCCTTTACCAAACCAGTCACAGAACTTGAATATAAAGATGACCATAAATTATGGTCAAAACGGACGGAAGTTCGAAGTCCTTCATCGGACTCACACTTAGGTCACGTATTTGATGACGGACCCAATGGTCTACCGCGTTATTGCATTAACTCAGCAGCAATTGAATTTGTTCCCAAAGATCAGATGAAAGAGCGTGGGTACGAGAAGTATTTATCATTGTTCGATTCGTAGTGAAAACGCCTTCCACTAATTGTGAGAAGGCGTTTTTTTCGCTATAATTAAAGCGAAATTAATTCCATTCTAAAATTATAATTTGATTGAAAGTAGAAAAATATGAACCTACGAGCAACGATTACGCTACTAGTAGTAGCGGTTATTATGGTGGTCAGCATTTTTGCTGTTAACACATTAACTAGACCACTAATTCTTGAAGAGCGAGTTCGTCGAGAAAATGAGACTTATTTTGGCATTGTTGAAGAAGCTACGTTTATTGAGGAAGTAACAGAGGAGTACCAACCTTTAGATTTAATAAGTAACATTTACTCGATGACACTAGATGGCGAGCCTTACGTGTATGTCTACCAGGCAACCACTAAAGGGTTTTCTGATGGCTTGGAATTTTTGTTATTTGCGTATTCTGATAGAGAATCAATCGCTGGAATTCGTATTCTTAATCATAATGAAACCCCTGAATATGGGGGCAAGGTCCTAGATGATACTACGTATTTGTCTACATTTTTTGACGTACTGAATGAACAAATTATAAATCTAGGAATTGATCAAGTAGCTGGTGCAACGATGACAATACAAGGTCTTGAAAAAGCAGTTCAAGAAGTGATTGCCTTCCATTACAATGTAGTGATAAATGTTGAAATACCTGAACCACCAGTTATCCCTGACGTCACTCCGCCTCTTGTTGAAATATTAGCTCGTAATAAGACGTTTAAAGAAGGCCAGAGTGCGCCTGATTACGCCTCTTATTTATCTGTTAGTGACAATGAAGATGATTCCCCTATTGTCACAATCAATTCATCATCAGTAGACATGAATACCCCTGGTGAATACCAGGTATTGGTTAGTGTGATAGATGAATCCGGTAACGAGACGACAACAAGCTTTTTCATCACGGTAGTGGCAGAAGAGGTTGAGATTATTATTGTTATTACTCCTCCCCCTGATGAGCGGGCTGAATTATTTGAAGAGCTTTATCCCTCTTCCACCCAGCTTAGTGAAGAAACAAGTCAATTCGTTTTAGCTGATCCGATCACAAATATTTATCGAATTGAAGAGAATGAAATCATTCTTTCTACGGTTTATGAGGCATCAGTTGAGGGGTTTGTCGATAATATAGCGATGCTTTTATTCGTCAATCCAACCGGCGAAGTCCAACGGTTAGAAATTTTAAGTCACCGTGAATCACGTGGCTATGGAGCGGATTTAATTTCAGATTCAGCGTTTATTGATAAGTTTATTAACAGTACGATATCAAGTCCTGCAACAATTGATTCGTACGGTGGAGCAACGATAACTGGAGAAGCGATTTCAACTAGTATTCAAGCCATTCTAGAATTCCACCAAGAAACCTTTACCGAATAACGACCTGAAGGGTCGTTTTTCTTTTGAATTACAAGGGATTTGAGTTGCCCCAAGTGGGGTCAACGTTTATAAT
>CBFHOU010000009.1:0-22767 GCA_965657695.1 Bacillota bacterium
AATGACTATATTTTAATTAAATATAGGAATGATGAAAAGCTATATGTTCCGATTGAGAATGTAAATTTGATTCAAAAATATCAATCTGCAGCAGGGAATACACCAAAACTACATTCCATTGGCGGTGGTGTATGGGCGAAAACCAAACGACAAGTTAAAGAAAAATTAAGAGACATTGCGGATCGTTTGATCGCTATATACGCTCAACGTCAACAAATTCCTGGATACTCGTTTGCAAAAGATGATCCAGATCAAACAAAGTTCGAGGCGTTATTTGAACATCAAGAGACTCCAGATCAATTAAAAGCTATTGAAGAAGTGAAATTTGACATGGAACAACCCCATCCTATGGATCGTTTACTTTGTGGAGATGTAGGGTATGGTAAGACTGAAGTTGCTTTGCGTGCAGCGTTTAAAGCTGTTTATTCAGGAAAACAAGTGGCTTATATGTGCCCGACAACAATTTTAAGTCAGCAACACTATAAGACATTTACCTCACGTTGTCAGGAGTTTGGCATTGAAGTAGCGCTACTAAATCGATTTGTCAGTACAAAAGAACAAAAACGAGTTATTCAGGACGTTGCTGCTGGAAAAGTTGATATTGTGATTGGAACGCATCGATTACTCAGCAAAGATATTTCTTTTCATGACTTAGGGTTATTAATTGTCGATGAAGAGCAGCGTTTTGGTGTGATGCACAAAGAACGGATTAAAGAGATGGCGGCAGAAGTCGATGTATTAACTATGACAGCAACACCCATTCCGCGAACGCTGCAAATGGCACTCACTGGCGTTAAGAACACCTCCTTACTAGAAACGCCACCTGAAAATCGATATCCCATTCAAACCTATGTATTGGAGAAAAATGATGCGGTTATCCGAGATGCTATCGAACGAGAACTTGCAAGGCAAGGGCAAGTATTTATTCTACATAACCGAGTGAGCGATATTGAACTTGTAGGACAGAGAATCAAACGACTCGTTCCAGATGCTCGAGTTGATGTTGCTCATGGGAAAATGCATAAAGATGAATTAGAACAGGCCATGCAATCCTATGTGAATCACGAATTTGATGTCTTAGTTGCTACAACAATTATCGAGACGGGATTAGATATTCCTAATGCAAACACCTTAATTATTCTCCAAGCAGACATGCTGGGGTTAGCACAGCTGTATCAAATAAGAGGTCGAGTTGGCCGCAGTGACCGGATAGCATATGCATATTTGATGTATCAAGATAGCGCATTAACCGATGAAGCGGATAAACGACTCCAAGCGATTAAAGAATTTACTGAACTGGGAAGTGGCTTTAAGATAGCGATGAGAGACTTAAGCATTCGTGGAGCAGGGGATATTCTAGGCCGAGAACAATCGGGGTTCATTGATGCGATTGGCTATGATTTATACATGCAAATGTTAGAAGAAGAGATTTCAGAACAACAAGGAAAACTTAAAGATCCAATTGGTGAGAAAAAACAATCGAGTGTCAAAGTTCAAAAACATATTCCTGATTCTTATACGTCAGATCCGGAAACAAAAATTAGGATTCACCGTCAAATTGGTGAACTGAATGAGCTACAAGAAGTGGGAGAGTTAACAAGAAAACTGGTAGACCAATTTGGATATGTACCAGCGGAACTAACAGATTTTATGCATAAAACATTGTTTGACCAATTTATAGCTATGATTCATGTGGATCAAATCACAGACCTTTCAAATTCAACGAAGCTGCGTGTAGAACGAGAATTCTCTGAGCAATTATATGCCGAAGACATCATCGCCTCGCTACCAAAACAAAGTCCAATTCAACCGATGTTTCGATTAAACCGATGGATGTTTGAGATGCAACCTAAACCAGAAAATCATTTAGAGGTATGGAATGGTTTTCTAGAACCACTAACGAAAAAACTTCAAGAATCCAAAGAATAGACTTGTATAATGGAAAAGAGGTCTTTATGCCAACTGATTTAGAGATTGTAAAAAAACATCAGATGAAGCCGATTGTCGAAATTGCTTCGACACTCGGAATTGCGGAAGAGCATCTAGAATATTACGGAAAATACAAAGCCAAATTGAAGCCGTCAGCTAAAGGTAAAAAGCAAGGAAAAGTCATTCTTGTGACGGCAATAAATCCTACTCCAGCAGGTGAGGGAAAGACAACAACAACTGTCGGACTTGGTCAAGCCTTAGGGAAACTTGGGAAAAGCGCCATCATTGCGTTACGTGAACCATCTTTTGGGCCTGTTCTAGGGGTCAAAGGAGGTGCCGCAGGGGGTGGCTATGCTCAAGTGGTCCCAATGGAAGATATCAACCTTCATTTCACTGGGGATATTCACGCAATTACCACAGCAAATAATGCGATAAGTGCCTTGATTGATAACCATATCCATCAAGGAAATGAATTGAACATTGATCCAGCAAACATCACGTGGAAACGAGCGCTTGATATGAACGACCGCGTGCTACGTGAAGTCACCGTGGGTCAAGGCGCAAAGTCAAATGGTATTGAGCGAAAAGATGGATTTCAAATTAGTGTAGCCAGTGAAATAATGGCTGTCTTATGCTTAGCAAACGATGCTGATAACCTGAAAGAACGACTTGCTCGAATGGTCATTGGGTATACTTATGATCATCAGCCAGTGACCGTAGGAGACTTAAAGATTCAAGGAGCGATTTCTTTAATTTTAAAAGACGCCCTTCTACCTAATTTAGTTCAAACACTAGAATATACACCCGCCATTATTCATGGAGGTCCCTTTGCGAATATTGCTCATGGATGCAATTCGATTATTGCAACCAATATGGCTCGCAGTGTGGCTGATTACGTTGTTACAGAAGCAGGGTTCGGTGCAGATTTAGGCGCAGAAAAATTCTTAAATATTAAAGCAAGAACTGCAGGATTTAAACCGAGTGCTGTTGTTATCGTTGCAACCATTCGTGCTTTAAAAATGCATGGGGGAGTTAGCAAAGAAGACTTATCTACTCCAAATGTTTCAGCATTATTAGAAGGGGTAAACAATTTATCAAAACACATTGAAAACATTACTTCGTTTGGACTACCTTATGTTGTCGCAATCAATGAGTTTCCCACCGATGCACAAGAAGAAATTGATGCACTTATGTCATGGTGTAATAAACAAGGTCATCCGGTTGAGCTTTCTCAAGGCTGGGCCAAGGGTGGTAACGGCGTTGTGAAGGTTGCACAAAAAGTACTAGAGCAAATTGAACTCCATGATGGGGCAAAGACGTTTAAGCCTCTGTACGACTTATCGTTACCCTTAGAAGAAAAAATAAAAACTATCGCAATGTCTATTTATGGAGCCAAGGATGTTGTCTTTACCGACCAAGCTAAAGCGCAGTTAGCATCATTTAAACAACATGGATGGGATCAACTTGCTGTATGCATGGCAAAGACTCAGTATTCATTTTCTGATAACCCCAAACTCCTCGGTCGTCCTGACAATTTCACAGTTACAATTCGCGAACTTCGAGCGAGTGTAGGGGCTGGGTTTATCGTTGCTCTAACGGGAAATGTGATGACCATGCCAGGCTTACCCAAAGTTCCATCCGCCCTTGCGATGGATGTCATCGATGGAGAAGCGGAAGGATTATTTTAATGAGTGCTGCAATTATTTCTGGATTGGAAGTAGCAAAAAAAATCAAACAAAACCTTGCCTCTCAGGTTGAACAACTTGTAAGCCAAGGGAAACCGCGTCCCAAATTAGTGGTGATTCTAGTCGGGGAGCATCCTGCTAGCATTTCCTATGTTACAAAAAAAGAAAAAGATGCTCTTGAGATTGGATTTCTCTCCGAAATTCGTCGTTTTAATGAGGATATTTCACAATCACAATTACTGGCTGAAATTTCTCGTTGTAACCAGGATGCTAGTGTCCACGGAATCTTAGTTCAACTCCCATTGCCTAATCATATTGACAAGACAAAGGTGATCGAAGCGATCGATCCCGCTAAAGATGTAGATGGATTTCACCCCATCAACATCGGTCGGCTAC
This sequence comes from Bacillota bacterium, assembly GCA_965657695.1. Lineage (GTDB taxonomy): Bacteria > Bacillota_I > Bacilli_A > MAG-NZ > MAG-NZ > M30B81. The sequence goes on from CBFHOU010000009.1 coordinate 4,011, forward strand.
ATAGTGACAAGGACAGTTTTATGCCTTGTACGCCAAAAGGAATCATGACATTGATTGAATCCACTGGGGTTGAAATTAAAGGGAAGAATGCTGTTGTAATAGGACGTAGTAATATAGTGGGTAAACCCGTTGCAATGCTATTATTACAGGCTAATGCAACTGTTACTGTGGTACATAGTCAAACCGTCAATTCCAAGGAGATTTGCCAACAAGCTGATGTATTAGTGGCAGCAGTGGGTCGACCTGGGATGGTGAAAGCAGACTGGGTTAAACCAGGTGCGATTGTTATTGATGTTGGTGTCAACCGAGTTGGAATGAATGATAACGGAAAAGCCAAACTCGTTGGCGATGTGGACTATACAGCGGTTAAAGAAGTCGCTGGCTTTATCACCCCTGTACCAGGCGGGGTAGGACCGATGACGATTGCAAGTTTATTAGAAAATACATTAACAGCATATAAAAAGAGCGAATAACTTCGCTCTTTTATATTAGTTTGCCCAAACTCCGTTTTTGAAGACGGGAACGGTTGACCCATCGGTCTTGATACCATCAATGGATAATTTGTCAGAACCGACCATGAAGTCCACGTGAGACAAGGAACGGTTAAGACCAACCTCGAAGAGTTCCTCTTCGCTCATCTTAGATCCTCCCACAACACATTCGGGGTAACCTTTTCCGAAGGCGAAATGGCATGCTGCATTTTCATCAAATAATGTATTAAAGAAAATCACACCTAGTTGTTGAATAGGAGAAGTGTGAGGAACGATGGCGATTTCGCCTAAGTATTTACTTTCCTCATCCGTTTCAAAGAGTTTATCAAGTTGTTCTTTACCTTCACTCGCTCCGTATTCAATGACTTTTCCATCTTTAAATTCAAACCAGAAATCCTTGACTAAAACACCACGAAGATTTAGAGGCATGGTTGCAGCTAAGCGTCCATTAACCCCGCTACGATGTGGTGCAGAGAATACTTCTTCCGTAGGGATATTAGCGACAAAGGCAACGCCATCGGCCCCGTGTCCACCACCGGATACCCAATTTTGAAGGTCTGGCATATCGACATAAAGGTCGGTACCTGGTGCCTGATAGTGAAGTGTTTTGAATTTGTGATCATTTAAGAATTTGCGTTGTTTATCTAATCCTGCAAGATGGTCTTCCCATGCTTCTAGTGGGTCTGCTAAATTAGCTCGTGTTGCTTGGAAGATATATTCCCATAACTTTTCAGTGGCAACTTCATCGCTTAGTTCAGGAAATATTTTTTTTGCCCATGCTGCTGTCGGCATCGCAGCAACGTTCCAACGCAGTTGATTATTCATGACTTTGTCACTAAAGAAACGAGTTTTCTTTTGTGAGTTTTGCATGGATTTCCCCATTTTATTTGGATCAACCCCTTTCATTAATTCGGGGTCTCCGCCAGTAACAGAGATGAGGCATGCGCCTCGGTCCAGAAATTCTTGCAGTCGATGAATGGCATATTCAGGGACGTCCAATAAAACCTCTTCACTCGCGTAATCAAATGCTGCGCGCTGCAATTTTCCGAAACGCCAATTGACATGAACGGTGCCTGAATTAAATTCTTTGTAAGCCAGGACCGTCAGTGCTTCCACGAGGTCTTTTGCATCAATTTCAGCATTAATGACTAAGTCTTGCTTTTCTTGCAAGTTGACGCCGACTTTTAAAAGAAGTCGTGCATAGTTACGTAATTGTTCTTGATTCATTCGTCTATCCTCTTTTCGTTGGTTTATTGTAACAAAAAAGCGACCTAGTCGCTTTATTTTATTAATGGTTTAACACGCGTACCTAGTAGACGGATTGTTTGAAGAACTTTGTCGTGGGGAAGAGGACCTACAGGGACGTGTAATGTAAAGCGTTGAATACCTAGTTCTTCTTTGAGCATCTGTATCTTTTGAGCGACATACTCTGGTGTTCCAACGTATAACGCTCCTTGAGGACTGATTGCATGTTTATACGTTTCTAAGGTATAAGGACCCCACCCTCTTTCACGTCCGATGCGGCTCATTATAATTGATATAGAAGGAAAGTATTCACGTTCCGCTTTGGCTTGGTCTTCATCAATATAGCCATGTGAATGAATTGATATGAACATCTTTTCAGGGTCGTGTCCTGCATCTAAATAGGTTTCGCGGTACAAATCAACCAAACGTTTAAAGCGAAGTGGTTCTCCCCCAATGATTGCAATAAATAGAGGTAAGCCTAATTTTCCTGCACGGATTACAGAAGTAGGCGTTCCGCCAACAGCAACCCCGATGGTAAAGGGTTCTACATTTCGAGGATAGATTCCCAGCTTATAGTACGAGGGTCGGTGAGTACCACTATGTGTTGATATCTCGTTATCACGGATATTGACGAGTAATCGAAGTTTTTCATCATATAACGAGTCATAATCTTGCAAGTCATATCCGAATAATGGAAACGATTCAATAAACGATCCTCGGCCAGCTGTTAATTCAGCTCGTCCATTCGATAGTGCTTGTAGAGTGGCAAATTGCTGATACAAACGAACCGGATCGTCACTACTGAGGACACTCACCGAACTTCCTAACTTAATTCGTTTGGTGATGGAAGCGCCGGCAGCCAATATAACAGCAGGAGCACTCGCGGCAAAGTCGGCTCGGTGGTGTTCTCCCACGCCGTAAAAATCCAAACCGACTTCCTCGGTGGTTGTCATCTCTTCGAGTAAACGACGAAGACGCTCGTCATAGGTTGGTGTTTCGTCAGTAATGGGGTCTTTACCTACCTCGGCAAAGGTGGTAATACCTAGTTCGAATGGTGTCATGATGAACCTCTTTTCTAACATGTAGATGTATTATAACAACGCAAAATTAACACGTGGGGAAATACGCAATAACAAAACCTTTTATTTTGTTGTTGTTTTGCTATAATACAAGGCGTCGCATAGAGGTCTATATGATACTTAATATCTTAGCGGAACTAAAATCCAACTTCTTTATTGATTTTGCCTTATTGATGATTGTTGGGATTTTAGGAGGAAAAGCCGCAGAATTATTTCGACTGCCCAAAGTTACCGGATACATTTTGTTCGGCATTTTGTTTGGTTCTAGCTTTTTAAATGTATTAGATACTGAACTGATTAAACGATATTCAGAAATCAAGTTTGCTGCGATTGGTTTTATCGGGTACAACATTGGGCTTGAACTCGATATTAAAATCATCAAAGATAATCATAAAAAAGTATTGTTATATACGTTTGCCCAAGCGATTGCTACCTTTATTTTAGTGGGTGGTGTCATTTACTTTGTTGCGTTAGAGTTTAATCTTGTGTATGCATTGCTTCTGGGTGCCATTGCTATGGTCACGACCCCTGCTCCATTCTTAGCCGTTGTTAAAAGCTATAAAGTGACGGGTAAAATCACAGATATGGTGTCTGAGATGATGGCCTTAGATGATGTGATTGGGATTATCCAGTTCGCTATTTTGCTTCCTCTTGTGGTTGTTCTCGCTACCCAATCAAGTATGAATTTTGCTGTACTTGAGTTATTTGGTCCACCGATTGGGGAAGTAATTTTGAGCATTATTGTTGGGCTTATTATTGGTGAAATGGCAGTTCGTTTAATCCACTATTATGATCATGCTGATCGATTAAGCTTGTTTATCATTGTCTTACTCGCAGTGTTTATTGCGATTGGTCTGGCTGCAACCTTTGAATTTTCTGCCTTCTTGCTTACAACGATGATTGGTTTTATGATTCGTAATCGTCTAGATAATGAAAACTACCACAACGTATCGCGAACCACAGATTCATTTATTATTCCGTTATTGTTGCTGTTCTTTGTGTTATCGGGAGCAGAACTTAAATTAGAATATATTTCTAGCGTTGGGTGGATTGGGCTTGCCTATATTGTTGTTCGTTTTTTAGCGAAAGTCATTGGAATCTATCTAGCGGCAAAAGGGGTAAAAGAACAAGACCCTGGTGTTAATTATTTAGGTTTTATGCTCCTTCCCCAAGGTGCGGTGGCCTTAGACTTAGCGATTTTAACTGAAATCCGATTTGCTCAGCTTGCATTAGAAACAGGAAATGATTTGTACTTGAATATCGGGAATACGGTATTAACCATCGTGTTTGTCAGTATTATCTTTTCTAAAATATTGGGTGAGGTCATTGTAAAATGGGCCAGTGTCAAAGCCGGCCAACAATACGTGGAAGAAGATCACACACCACATCACCATTTGGTATAAGATGCAAACCGTTGTTGCCGCTGTAATCATTCAAGATGGACGGGTGTTTTGTGCAAAGCGTCCACCAGGAAAGGTTCTTGAGGGATTATGGGAGTTTCCAGGAGGAAAAGTAGAAGCGGGAGAGTCTTTAGAAGAAGCGCTCATCCGTGAAATCGAAGAAGAACTTGGTATTGATATCACCGTCGAAAAACCGTTATTAACGTTAGTTCATGAGTATCCAACCCACAGTGTCACGTTACATAGCTATTTGTGCCACTGGGTGGGTAAAGACTTAAACCTACACGTTCATAGTGATGCAAGGTGGGTCACTCCCAACGAACTCGTTGAATTGGAATGGGTAGCGGGTGATGATCCAATCATTGAATATTTATTAAAAAACGAAACCTGGTAGGTTTCGTTTTATTTTGTGTAAATAACATACTCGTAGGGTTCGAGGTCAATGGTGTGTATGGGCTCAAGTTGACCCTCATTCCATGGTCCACTGAATTCGCCTAGTTGAACCCGAGCGGTCAATGGTTGATCATCTAAATTGGCAATAACCAAGACATAATTATCTTGATCTGTACTAACACGAACGAAACTCAAAATCGCACGACTTTCGTCTTCTAATATATAGGTTGACTGATAGACATTGCTTGCATTCAAGGCAGGATTTTCATCCTTTAACTGAATGAGTGTCTGAATGGTTTGTGTTTCCTCGTAAGCACCCCAAGGTATAAGGTCTTTTTCAAAGAATGCAAGTTGCTTTTCGTTTGCGGATTCTTGACCGTTATACAGAAGTGGCATTCCAGGTAATGTGAACGTCAACATTCGCATCACAGGATAGGCATCGCCATAAAAATCATAAACGGTACCTTCCCATGAATTCATATCATGATTCGTTGTGAATAATAGAGGAAAGCTAGGATTCGGATAACGCGAATGCATCATTTCTAAGTACGTACGGATATACAATTCATTCGCTTGTCCAGCAGCAATCCGCTTCATGTTGCCGGTTAATGACCATCCTCCATAATTGAGGTTGAAGACATCGAACCAATCAAAGACCGAATTATCCTCAGCAAGCATAATCACCTCTGGATTAATGGCGCGAAGCGCAGGAACAATCTCTCGCCAAACACTGGTAGGTACACTACCCGCAACATCCACTCTGTATCCGTCAACGTTATGTTCACGAATCCAATACGACGTCATCTCAACGAGTTTATCAATCAAATCTGGATTGCTATGGTTCAAATCCGCCACATCCGTCCAGTCTGTTCCTGGCGGATGAACAATCTCTCCGTTTACTTGAGTGTAATAGTCTGGATGTTGTGTCACCCACTCGTGGTCCCAGCCAGTATGATTGATAACTAAATCTAAAACGACCTTCATTCCCAACGAATGAGCCGTTTGAATAAAAATATCAAAGTCATCGATAGATCCAAACTCTGGATTAAATCCGTAGTAATCTTGAATCGAATAATAAGACCCCAAACCACCCTTACGTTGTAATTCAGAAATTGGATGGATCGGCATTAACCACAAGATATCTACACCTAATTCTTGTAATCGAGGCAAGTCTTTCGTGACTTCGTTAATATGTCCTGAAGGAGAATATTGTCGGATATTAATCTCATACATCACAGCAGATTCTAATACTTCAGGCCAAGGGTTTCCACTCTCTCGAAAAGGATCAGATTCGCCAATCAATAATGGGGGACTTATCTCCTCCAATAATGGGGAATTAATTTCTTCTGAGGGTGCGCATCCAAATAAAAGAGTCCCCAAAAGGAGACTCATGAAAATATTTTTAATCATTGGCCTTATCTCGGTAGGTAAGGATTAGTTGACGGGCAGCCAAGGCTTCATCTGTGCGTCTAACAGGCGTATGATACGGTGCATTCTTAATATAAGAAGGATCGTTTTTCGCTTTGTCTGCAATTTCTTTCATTGCCGCAATAAACAAATCTAAGGTTTGTTTGGATTCCGATTCTGTCGGTTCAACCATAATGGCATCTTTAATAACAAGCGGGAAATAAATGGTCGGCGAATGAAACCCCATATCAAGAAGTGCTTTCGCAACATCTAATGTGGTAATGTCACCTTTATGTTTAAGCCCTGCAAACACAACTTCGTGTTTACAGTGTTGTTTGATGGGAAGCTCATAGACATCTTGAAGTTGATGTTTTACATAGTTGGCATTTAAGACGGCCATTTGTGATATTTCTCGAAGCCCTATTTTACCCATCGATAAGATATAGGTATAGGCACGAACCAGAATTCCGAAGTTACCGTAGAATCCGCCTATTTGTCCAATGGATAACGGATTATCATATTTTAAATGATAACGTCCGTTTTGATTGACCACTTCGGGTACCGGTAAGAATTCTTTCAAGTGTGCCTTGACCCCAACTGGGCCAGCCCCCGGACCGCCACCCCCGTGTGGAGTGGAAAAAGTTTTATGTAAATTCAAATGAATGATGTCAAACCCCATATCCCCAGGTCGAGAGATTCCAAGCATTGCGTTGAGGTTGGCACCATCATAATACAGAAGCCCGCCGCCCCCATGAATAATATTGGTAATTTCAACAATATCTTTTTCGAAGATGCCAACGGTATTGGGGTTGGTTAACATAATACCAGCGACTTCATCACTCATCAGTTCACGCAGTGAGTCAATGTCGACGGTTCCGTCCACATTACTCTCCACTTCAATAACATCATAACCAGCAACATTGGCGCTGGCAGGATTGGTTCCGTGCGCACTGGTAGGAACAATGACTTTGGTTCGTTTTTTATCCCCACGACTATCGTGATAGGCTTTCATGACCATAAGTCCAATTAATTCGCCGTGAGCTCCAGCAAAGGGATTTAAGGTCATTTGGTCCATTCCGGTGATTTCAGATAATGATCGTTCTAAACGATACATGAGTTCAAGGGCACCTTGTGAGAATCGCTCAGGGGCTAACGGATGTAATCTAGAAAATCCCGGCAAGAAGGACATCTCATCGTTAATTTTAGGATTGTATTTCATAGTGCAAGAACCGAGCGGATAAAAGACTTTATCAATCGCAAAGTTAAGCCCTGATAAATTGACGTAGTGGCGCATGACTGCATTTTCACTGACTTCAGGTAGACCTAATGAAGAAGAGCGTTGAATGGATGGGTCTAGGGTGTAATTAGAAATCGGATTCTCTGGAAGACTATAGCCTACGCGGCCTGGTTCTGATAATTCAAAGATTACTTTATTGTAACTAAGCATGATCAAGGCCTCCTAAGATATCCACCAGATGGTCGATTTGTTCTTTGGAGCGTTTTTCTGTAACGCAAAATAAGATTTTATTCTCCCCAAGATACAATCCAGGAATCATCAAATCTTCTTCACATGCAGCGGTAATTTGCTCATAAGGAATGGTTGTTTCAACCACAAATTCATTAAAGAAATTGGCATCATAAACTTTTTTAAAGCCTGGTAAGCTTGTGATTTGATCATACGCATAATGAGCTTTTTGATAGTTTTGCATCGCCATATCTTTTAATCCCTGAGGTCCCATGACCGATAAAAAGACGCTAGCAGCAAGTACATTTAAGGATTGGTTGGAACAAATGTTAGACGTTGCTTTTTCGCGACGAATATCTTGTTCGCGGGCACGCAGCGTTAATACAAAAGCCCGCTTACCATCCACATCAATGGTTTCTCCAACAATGCGGCCAGGAAGTTTGCGAACTAACTTTTCGGTTGATACCATAAATCCAATATAAGGACCGCCATAGTTTAAACCGATCCCAAAGGGTTGGGCATCACCAATAACAACATCAACTCCCATCTCTCCAGGTGTCTTAAGAATCGCAAAGGCAAGAGGGTTGACGGCTAACGTAACTAAACCACCAATTTCATGAACTTGTGTGGAAAGTGAAGTGACGTCCTCGACTAACCCATAATAATTCGGACTTTGGACAATCACACCCGAGACTTGATCGTCTAATAGAGCAGATGCTTGTTGATAATCAACACGACCGTTTTGTTCAGGCATGTATGTGACTTGGAATCCTCGAAAGCGAGCGTACGTTTCAATCACACGCTTGTAACTAGGGTTCACTGTAGCTGCCACAAGAACGTGATTTCGTTTTGTGACAGTATTCATCATCATTGCAGCTTCTACAGCGGCAGTGAAAGCATCATACATAGAGGCGTTCGCAACGGGTAGATCAAACAAGCGACTCATCATTGTTTGAAATTCAAAAATATAGGTTAATGTCCCTTGTGAAACTTCTGGTTGATAGGGTGTGTAAGATGTTGCGAATTCACTTCGAGTAGTAATGGGTTTTATAATACTTGGAACATAGTGGTCATACGCACCTGCCCCAACAAAAGGAATCATTTGAGGTTGATTGTGGTTGGCAAGTCGCTCGATATGATCGACAACTTCTAACTCACTAAAACTGGCGGGTAAATTGTAGTCCTGACGAAAGCGGACAGCCTCAGGGATGTCGGAAAATAATTCTTCGATTGACGCAACACCACATGCTGCAAGCATGGCCTCAAGGTCTTGGGCAGTATGCGGAATGTATTTGTTCATGAGGTATGCGCGCGGTATCCTGCAGCATCAAGTAAGTCATCGAGCTCGGCAGGGTTACCCAGTTCAATTTTAATCATCCATGCATCATACGGCGTTGTGTTGATGCTGTCTGGCGCATCTTCCACGGCATGATTAATTTCTATAACTTTTCCGGAGACGGGAATAAACAAATCAGAGGCAGCTTTGACAGATTCCACGGTTCCAAATTGATCATTTGCACTAAAGGAATCACCAACGGCAGGCATTTCGATATAAACAATCTCACCTAGTTCGTGCTGAGCAAAGTCGGTAATCCCAACGGTGCCCACGTTTCCTTCTACACGAATCCATTCGTGTTCTTTTGAATACTTTAATCCATCTTTAATATCTGACATGGTCTGTCCTCCTATTTTTTATACGATTTAACCATAAATTTTTTGTTGCGAGTTACGGCTCGCAAGTGCTTGCCACGAACTTCGACCGTAACATCGGTACCTAATGGCATATCAGCATTAACTAAAGCTAATGCATATGTCTTATCTTTAATTTTATACCCGGTGGTGATAAATCCTATAACCTGATCAGCATGATAAACAAGATAATCTGCACGTGCGATTCCACGATCTATGATGTCTAAACCAATGAGTTTTCGCGTTCGTTCTTGTTGGAGTGCGGCCTTGCCGATAAAATCTTTTTCAAACGTAATGAATCGCGAAAAACCTGCTTCGGTCGGTGTAATTGAATCACTAATTTCATGCCCATACAAGGGTAATGAAGCTTCAAAACGCAACGTGTCTCGGGCTCCTAATCCAACCGGAGTAACCCCAGCTTTTAATAAGGTATCCCATAAGACAAGAATTGATTCGTTGTCAGTATATAATTCAAAGCCATCTTCACCAGTGTATCCAGTTCTTGAAATTAAGGTGTGACAACCGGCAACATCTGCCCATACGAATCGAAAGAACTTCAAGGTGGATAAGTCAACATCGGTTAATGGTTGTAACACCGATTCAGCAGACGGACCTTGGAGCGCAATCTCTGCAGTCTTTTTACTGACATTTTCGAGTTCAACACCATCGATAAGATGATTCGTTAGCCACTCAATATCGTTATCGATGTTTGAAGCATTAATAACTAAGCAATACAAATTGTCATTAAAACGGTATACTAATACATCATCAACCACCGCTCCGTTTTGGTAACACAAGAAGCTATAACGGATTTGACCCACTTCTAACGAGGTCATTTCGTTGGTGCAAAGTCGCTCCAAATATTCTAAGGCGTTAGGTCCTTTAATCAGAACCTCACCCATATGAGAAACGTCAAACATTCCAACATAGTTTCGAACCGCTTCGTGTTCTGCTGTTATGCCTTGATATTCGATCGGCATATCGAACCCACCAAACGGTAACATTCGGGCATTCAATTCGAGGTGTTTGGTATGAAGTGGTGTTGTTTTTAAGGGTGGATTCATAATTTCACTCCTATACAAAAGTATAACTGATTTTTATCTAAATACTTACATCTCACCCCTTGGTTTTGTGTAATAATATTTGTATTCGCAAATGGTGAATAGAAAGAAGAACTAACTTGAGAATCATCCACAGTCCAAGCCGTCTTGGAACCTATAATTTAGTTTTAGAAAAGTATTTGGTCGATCACTTGGAAGAACCAACGCTTTTGGTCTGGCGAAACAGACCTGGAATTTATATCGGAAGGCACCAAAACACCCTTGATGAAATTGATCAAGAGTATGTTGAAGCCCAAGGCTTTGAAGTCTTTCGTCGTTTATCAGGTGGGGGAACTATCTTTCACGATGAATACAATGTGTACTACTCGTTAATGTCAAAAAACGAACGCAGTGTTCAAGATAACTTTGTCTATCACAACAACTTGATCGTGGAGTTTTTACAAAGCCTTGGAGTTGACGCCGAACGTAGTGGTCGTAATGACATCTTGGTGGGAGGACGTAAGATTAGTGGGTCCGCAGAACATTACTCGAAAGGCAATGTAGTTCATCATGGATCGTTGCTATACGCAACAGACATATTACATATGGCTCCAGCATTAACACCAAATAAACAAAAATTTACCTCAAAAGCAATTACCAGTGTGGCTCAGCGAGTTGATAACATCATGAACCACGTAGAATTAAGCGTGGAGGAATTCGAGGAGGCACTGATTTCCTTTTTTTGCCTGAAATTCGGTGGGTCTGTGAAACAGATTACCGCCGAAGAAGATGCTGCAACATACCAACTTATTTATGATTGGTATGGAACGTATGAATGGAACTACGGACAAAGCCCTGCCTTTAGTTATGAAAAAGAATTTCGTTTTTCATACGGGATTGTCAAAACAAGTCTTGCTGTGACGAATGGTATAATCAAAGACATCAAGATTCTTGGAGATTTCTTTGCAACTCAAGAGTTGAGTGAAATCGAAGAGCACTTTATTGGCGTTCGTTATTTACGCAAAGAGTTAGAAGAAGTCTTAGAAAAAATAAACGTAGGAGAGGTAATTGTTGGAGCTTCGAATGAAGACTTGATGCAATTGCTGTGGGATGATGGAACGAAAACCGGAATGGCTGAAAATTAAAATTGACCACCGATCACAACAAATTACCAATCTTTTACGTGAAAAACGGTTGGTGACGGTATGTGAAGAAGCAAAATGTCCGAACCGCAACGAATGCTTCTCCAACAAAACCGCAACCTTTATGATTTTGGGTCATATTTGTACAAGAAACTGTCGTTATTGTGATGTTACAAGTGGTCGTCCTGAAGCGAATGTGGTGGATGACTCCGAACAAATCGTAGAAGCGATTGATGTAATGGGTCTTAATTACGTTGTTGTAACCAGTGTGGATCGCGATGATTTACCTGATGGTGGCGCATTTCAATTCGTTAAAACGATTGAAAAGGTGAAAGCCAAAGGTGCACAAATCGAAGTCTTAACCCCTGATTTTCAATTTGATTGGGCAGCAGTTAAGAAAGTAGTGGATGCGAAACCCGATGTCTATAATCACAACATTGAAGCACCAAAACGGGTCTTTAAGCGTGTTCGCCCGATTGGAAGTTATGAAAAGAGTTTAGCGCTTCTTCAACAAGTCAAAGGGTTTGACCCTGAGATGACCACTAAATCAGGATTGATTGTGGGAATGGGCGAAACCAAAGAAGAAGTCTTTGAGACACTACGTGACTTACGAGCAGCGGATGTGGATATCGTCACGATTGGCCAGTATTTACGACCAACAAAAAAACAAATTGAGATGGTTCGCTACGTTCATCCGGATGAATTTAAAGAGTATACCGAGTATGGATTGTCCTTAGGATTTAAAGAAGTGTATGCAGGACCGTTTGTTCGAAGTAGTTATCACGCCGCAGAAGTACAAGCAAAACTAAAGACGTCCTAGACGTCTTTTTTTGTGTCAAGAAAAACAAAAAATTTTTTTGTGAGCTCCCACGCCGAAAAAAAGCACTGGTTTGAATTCAATCTTTTATTTCGTCAGGTTGGTTTCTATAATAGGGATACAAAGGAGGATGAGTAGATGTCAGAACGTACTGTTTTATGCGTTGATTTACGTAGTTTTTTTGCTGCAGTCGAGTGCGCTGATGCGGGTTTTGATATTTACGATGTCCCGTTAGTTGTCGCAGATCGTGCCCGTAGTCGGGGATCAATTACGTTAGCTGTTACGCCTTATCTAAAAGCCAAAGGGGTTCCCTCTCGTGGTCGCGTATATGAATTGCCGAAAGATGAACCGATTATTTATGCGAAACCTCGAATGAGTCGTTACGTTGAAGTTTCAACACAAATTGTTGAGATTTATTTAAACTACGTATCGGACGAAGATCTGCATGTGTATTCGATTGATGAAGCGTTTCTTGATGTCACAACCTACTTATCGTATTTTGATATGACTCCAGAGGCGTTGGCGCATACCATCCAACAACATGTGTATGAGGTCACGAAGATTCCATCCACCATTGGGATTGGACCCAACATGGTGATGGCAAAAATGGCCTTGGATCTAGATAGTAAACATATGGCTTCAGGCATTGCCCGTTGGACCCATGAAGATTTAGAAACTAGACTTTGGCCGATTATGCCCTTATCAAAAGTATGGGGGATTGGTCATCGTATGGAGCAACGTTTGAACGCCATGGGGATTCATACGATGTATGATATTGCCCACACAGAAATTGGAGTGTTAAAAGATGCCTTTGGGGTGATGGGCGAAGAATTGTACTATCATGCCCATGGCCTTGATGCCTCGATTATGAGTGATCCAAATTCCTATCAACCGCGTCACATCTCCATCGGTCATGGTCAAACACTCTATCATGACTACAACGGGATCGAAGCGAAGTTGGTGTTATTAGAATTAGTAGACCGTGTGGCGAAACGCTTGCGCGCAAAACAAGTGATTGGGAGTGTGATTCACTTAAGTATCGGTTATTCGAAAAAAGCACCTGGTGGATTTTCTCGACAAATGACCATTCCAGCGACAGATTCTCCTGCGTGTATATATGATGCAGCGATTCAGCTGTTTGATCAATTTTATAAAGGAGAACCAATTCGTCGTGTAGGAATATCTGTTGGTCATGTGATTCATCCATCGCATGAACAAATCGATTTGTTCGGGGATACGTTGAAACGCCAAAAAGAAAAAGCGTTACTAACCGCCATGGATAGCATTCAATCATGGTATGGCAAAAACGCAGTCTTGCGAGCGGTGTATTACACCAAAGAATCCACCATGCGAATGCGTAATGGATTGATTGGAGGTCACCGCGCATGAGCCGAGGAATGGTGAAATGGAATGCGTTTAATGCCTTGATTGATCAAGGGGAACGTTTATCAGCAATGTCGCATGCTCGAAAAAAACAACCGATGCCACTGCTATCCCAAGAAGAAAAAAGCGATATGGACCACGTGTTACAGATGGCTGTCAGCAATAATATCGAAGTTCAACTGACGTATTATGAGGATGGATTTTTTCATCAAACAAAAGGGATTGTCACAAAGGTTGATCCCATCGATAAAGTGATTGTGATTGCGAAAACCCGTTATTCAATTCAAACCATTACTCGATTAGAACTCATCCAATCCTAGCGGAATGGATGAGTTTGTTTGTTATACTAAATATAATGTGAGGATACCCATGGACCGTATAAAAAAATTGTTTGATGTTGTGTCGTTAGAACAAACCCGTCAAGCCAGAAATATTGAATTAATCGCGTCGGAAAATTATGCATCATCAAATATAATGGCTCTCCAAGGCTCGATTTTAACCAATAAATATGCGGAAGGGTATCCAGATAAACGCTACTATGGTGGATGTGAATACGTCGATTTAATCGAACGTGAAGCGATTGAATCGGCGAAAGAATTATTTAATGTTAAGTTCGCCAACGTTCAACCTCATTCGGGGTCTACTGCAAACATGGCAGCGTACCGTGTCTTATTACAACCAGGAGATAAGGTCCTAGGATTAGCGCTTGATCATGGAGGTCACTTGACTCATGGTCACCGGTTGAGTTTTTCTGGGGTCGATTATCAATTCATTCCTTATTTCTTAGATAAAGAAACTGAATTAATGGATTATGAAGCGATTCGCCAAATTGCCCTAGAACATAAACCTAAATTGATCGTGACGGGAACTAGCGCTTATTCACGTGTCATTGATTTTAAAGCATTTCGTAAAATTGCCGATGAAGTTGGGGCGAAATTGATGGTCGATATGGCCCATATTTCAGGTCTTGTTGCTGCAGGGGTTCATCCCAATCCTTGTGAGGAGGCGGATGTCGTAACCTCTACAACCCATAAAACATTACGTGGTCCACGTGGTGGAATTGTCCTAACTAACGATCCTGACATTGCAAAAGCAATTGATAAGATGGTCTTTCCGGGAATTCAGGGTGGCCCTTTAATGCATGTCATTGGGGCGAAAGCGGCTTGTTTTATCGAAGCATTAGAACCTTCGTTCAAAACCTACCAAGAACAAGTGATCACCAATGCACGAGCAATGGTTGAAGTTTTCCAACAAGCAGGTTTTAAAGTGGTTTCTGGAGGAACAGATAATCATTTATTTACCGTTGATGTGAAAGCAAAAACCGGAATTAATGGGAAAGATGCTGAAAAGATTTTAGACAATGTTCATATTACAGTGAATAAGAATACAGTGCCCTTTGATCCCGAACCTCCATTTATCACTTCAGGCATTCGGATTGGAACGCCGGCGATTACAACACGAGGATTTGGTGTTAAAGAAAGTCAACAAGTGGCAACATTGATTATTAAGGCATTGGTGCAAGCAAAAGACGTTGATGCGCAACGTGATGTTCAAGAATCCATTGCCGAACTGACGAACGCGTTTCCCCTCCCCGCATAAATGTGGGGATTTTTCTTTGTGAAAACGCTCACGCTGCAGTGCAAATATCGGTGTTTCCTTGTTATAATGACTAAGTAACAATCTATTCTAAAGAAAGGTGTATTTCGATATGAAGAAAACCAGGACCATTGATGCACATGATGTTCCTTATTCGCTACCGATGATTCCAATCGATGCACCCGAAGTGGTTTATATTACACTTGGTGAATTACGCACGAAGTCATACACTCTCAATGTTCAAGAAGGGGACCAGGTTTATTTGGGGACTCAATTAGGAACACTTGATGGGGGTTATTTCATCCAACCGGTTTTTTCTACAGTTTCTGGTACGGTTGGTAAAATCGTTAAAAAATTCATCTATTCGGGCAAGGTCGCAGAAGTCTTAGAAATCCACAATGATTTTAAAGACACGTTTGACCCGCGGAAAACGGATTTATCAGAGTCACAAATGAGTATGTTAACTCGTGATGAAATTATTGAGTTGGCCAAAAACAATGCAGTTAAAGGACTAGGAGGGGCGGGATTTCCTACTTATATTAAGTTTCAAACTAACGACCCCATCGAAACCCTCATCATTAATGGGGTAGAGTGTGAACCCTTTGTATCCAGTGATGCGCGTGCCATTTTGGAAGAAACGGTTCAGATTTTTAAAGGAATTGAATTGGGCTTAAAAGCATCAGGGGCAAAAAAAGCGATCTTTGGCATTAAGAAAAAGCATAAAGAGCTAATTGCTAAACTTGAAAAAGTTAAAAAAGAACAATTTCCTAATTTACCATTAACCATTCACCAAACCGATAATATTTATCCACAAGGGTGGGAGAATGCGTTGATTCGTTCTGCATTAGGACTCAACATTCCACCACGAACCTTATTAAGTAAATATGGTGTCGTTGTCTTAAACGCAACAACAATATATGCGTTATATCAAGCGGTTCGTTTCAACTTGCCGATTTATGAACGCTATTTTACGATGGCTGGAGATGCCTTTACGAACAATGGAATGTTAAAGGTTCGTGTTGGGGAAATTGTTCCACGATTGATTAAAGCGGTTGGTGGATTTAACACTGAAGAAGACCGTATTTTAATCATGGGAGGACCAATGACTGGGGCAAATCTTCTATTAGAAGATGGTGTTGTCTCCATGACGGTTGGATCCTTGGTCGGGCTCGTCAATCATGAGTGGATCGAAGAACCATGTATCCGTTGTTCTGCATGTGTGTATAGTTGTCCGGTGGATCTTCAGCCGGTCAATATTATGAACGCAACCAAAAATAAAGATCACGATGCTGTGGCTGCATTAAATGTAGACAAGTGTATCGAATGTGGCCTTTGCTCATATGTATGTCCGTCGAAGATTCATGTGACCGACTATATGCGTAAAGGTAAGAAATTGTTATAGGAGACGCGAATGCAAAATACTGCAAAAGTGGCTGATCAAGCGCCACGCAAACCAAAGCTAATTCGTACTGCGGCTCCTTATCTTCGTGATTCAAAATCTAGCATACGACGAATAATGTACGATGTCATATTGGCGTTACTTCCGGTTGTTGCCTTCTCATTTTATCGTTTGGGTTGGTTGTCTGTTAGTTACGTCGTGGTCTCAATGATTTCAATTGTAGGGACTGAATTCTTGTATTATTATCTCCAAAAGAAACGATTTACATTAGATAACGGTACGGCAGTTATTAGTGCCTTGATTTATGCAATGATCATTCCTGAAGTAACACCATTATGGGTGGTTTTCGTTGGGGGTGTTGTTGGGGTCTTTGTGGCGAAACTTGCCTTTGGTGGACTCGGCGCAAATATCTTTAACATTGCCGGCTTTGCCCGTGTGTTTGTGGGGTTAAGTTTCGGTGGATGGTTAGGATATGAAAAATATACTGATGCCTTAAGTGGAGCAACCGTACTTGGGGTGTTAAATCAAAACTTAAATGTTGATGCGGTGGCAAATGTAGATTTATGGACCATGTTTAGTGGATTAAATATGCCAGGGTCCGTTGGAGAAACGAGTGCCTTGTTAATCTTACTTGGTGGGTTTTATATGCTTGTTCGTCGAAGCTTTGATTGGCGAATCCCTCTAACCTATATCGCATCTTTTGCTTTTATGGCGTTAGTGGCTGCCCTCGCAGGGGGTGCCGATTTAATGTATGTACCCATTCAAGTGTTTAGTGGTGGTATGTTATTTGGTGCGATATATATGGCTACTGATCCCGTTAGTGCACCAACCACCATGCCAGGAAAAGTCTATTATGCCTTTGGGATTGGGTCGCTCAACTTCTTAATTCGTTTGTTTGGTGCACTTCCAGAAGGAACGGTATTTTCAATCTTAATTATGAATATGTTTGTCCCAATGCTCGATTACTACCGCTGGGCAACACCAAAATTTAGTGTGCGTAGTTTAATCATCTTTGGAATTGTAATTGCTTCTGTTGCTGGACTCATTGCTGTTGGGGTATCCGGATGAAACAAAAAATTATTACGGGAATTACTTTATTTTTAATCGCTTCCATTAGTGGTTTTTTGTTAGAACAAGTGAATGGACTAACACAGCCAGTGATTATTGAAGCGCGAGAAGAACGTGTACTAAATGCGTATGGTGAACTTTTTCCCATGATTGATACGTTTGAGGTGACGGAGCTTGATCACGAAGTCCTTCGATCACGTGTTGATGTATTGGATGCATCCGGTAATTTACTTGGATTTATTTATGAAGCGGGAAAAGTAAATGATCACGGATCGATCGGATTGTTGATTGGTATTGATGTAGATGGAGTTGTTGTTGACTATGTCGAACTGGAGTTCAACCAAACCCCAGGAATCAGTGCTCCAGCGCGTAAAGGGAATTATGGAACCACGTATGTTAATCAACCAATTGAACGTAACTATAGCGATATTGATGTCAAAATTGGTGCCACGAAATCTGCGACAACCTTGCTCGAACTCTTTAGTGCCGTGAGTGAGTACCATGGAGGTTCATTATGAATAATAGTATGGAATTATTAACCAGAGGTCTGGTCAAAGAAAACCCAGTCTTCGTCATGCTACTTGGTACCTGTCCTGCTTTGGCTGTGACGGCTCGAGTTGAAACAGCACTGGGAATGGGGATGCTTGTCATCTTGGTTCTCGCGTTATCCAACCTTTTCGTTTCATTAGTAAAAGGAGTGGTTCCTGATCAAATCCGTGTCCCAAGTTATATTGTGATCATTGCTGCATTCGTGACCATGATTTCAATGCTAACCGAAGCGTATGCATATGACTTATTTGTGAGCTTAGGGGTATTTTTACCGCTTATTGTTGTTAACTGCATTATCTTAGGTCGGGCGGAAAGCTTTGCCTCTAAAAACACCCCGATTTCATCTGTGTTAGATGGTATCGGAATGGGGTTAGGATTTACTTTAGCATTGGTTATCATTAGTAGTATTCGTGAACTTCTATCCTCGGGAACCATTGTCTTCGGAGAGTACTTACCGTTCTTTCCAAATCAAGGTGATGTAACAAATCTCATTGCTGGAGTCAGTATTTCAGATTATGGGATTGCGGTCTTAGGACTTCCTGCTGGCGCCTTTATGACCGTTGGATTTATCTTGGCGATTCGTCAAGGAATGCA
>CBFHOU010000010.1:0-20779 GCA_965657695.1 Bacillota bacterium
CGACCACGATAATCCCTTGTCCGAGTAGGGCATTCGAGACATCAGCAGATAACCAAGAGATATTATTATCGACTAATCGAATTCGTCCCCCCCGGTACGTTTGGAAAACAACAAGTTCACCTAAAGTAATAAAGCCCCATAAGCCCCGAACAAATAATCCCCCGTAATCCCGAGCAATGATAATCCCAAACTCATCCGGGAATTCTGCAATCTCCGCAAACATTCCAAAATATCCACTGGTTGCAAGTTCAATCGCCAAGTACCCAGCAAAAACAGAAAAGAAGAAAATCGCTTTAAAATACTGTTTATTTTTAAGTTGACCAGCCCCCATCAACAACCCTGAAAATAGCGCAGTTAGACTCGCTTTCGGATGGGCACGCATGTCTAAAATCAAATCACGGAACCCGCGGTATTGATTCACAAACCACTGGACGACATTCTTTGGTAACGCTTTCAGGCGTTGGCCAAGCGAAATGAAGTAACGCTTCATTGCATCTAGTATTCGCATGTGGTGTCTCCTTTGTTTTATTATACTGACTTGAAACTAAAATCGAAGTATTTTTACTTCCATGGGAGAAATATGATGGTTCTTTTCTTTACTAGCAAATAGAATTTCAACCGGTGCAACCGTAGAGGTATGCGTTAGTGAGAAGTTACCTACTATTTCAATACGGTCATTTTCATCTTGGTAACTAAATCCAAGAACTTCTTCGTATTCAATAAAACTACAATGTTGTTTTTCAAATAAGTGAGGATATTGATTTTTTATTGCCACTACTTCTTCCATCATTGCGATGAGTCGTGGCGCACGGTAATCCAAATAATGAAATTGATAGGGATCAAATAACGCCAGCTTCCCGTAATTCAAATCGTCCTTCGGTAAGATAAACTGCTCACTACGATCACAGTCAACACCAAGGTTCATCGGCTGAATTTCATACAATTCTTGACCACTATTAATAAATGGAACACCATTTGGCATAAAGTAATTGAGTAACGTCACAACTTCAGCAAGTTGATCTCCTCCGTACTCACGTGATGCGACACGTTTTGTATCATGTGTCTCTGCATTCGCAAAGACAGGAATCGGATTGTCTTTATATCCAAAATAATATTCTTTGGTTTTTCCTTCACTGTATCGTGGAAGGAAATAAAAGCCATTGCCTATCATCATGTCATAGCCATCTTCTAGTAAGCTGGTTGATTTTTCTTTGATACTTTCTTCAGCAATGAATGAGAAATAGGGGTCAAGGTCTTTCGCTCGTTTTACGATACGGCTTGTTAAATCTTTGGGTAAGGCGTGGCCCATATCAATGCGTGCCCCATCAATCCCAAATTGCTGATAATGCGGAATAATGGAAGATAATACCTCCCATAACTCTTCATTAACAATATCTCCTTGAAAAACATTTCCTTTAATCGTATCAAATAAAATATAGGGGGGTTGCTCCGGTGAAACAAATGATTGCGCTGCTTTTGGATGATCTAAATACAGTCTAAAAAATGTCACATCCGTCCAAGGCGGTTGTTGATCGTTCACATGATCTGAAAAGGCAGGCGCAACACGAATCCCTAGTTCTTGTTCCACCAAGCCGAGGTCATGCTTGATGTCATTCCATTTGGGATGATTCCCTGGATGGGATACAAACTTTTGAATATGTGCTTGGACATTGGGTTCAGCATAAAGTAACGGCAAATTATCGTGATTAGGTTGAACGACATGACCAATCGCTGGAACTGCCGGTGGATAATAGCCTTCATATTCTTCTTGTTTAATCCAATAAAACCAATCAGGATGATCTGCAATTAATTCTGAATTCACTGAATTTGTACGTGGAATTAAATCAATCATGACTCGTATATCCATCATGTGACATGCTTCCACTAAACATTGGAACTCTTCCTCAATGGTTAATGGTGTATCGTGTTTTAAATTAGGATCCATCGCAAAAAAGTTACTTACACCATAGACGCTTCCGAGTTCCCCTTTTTTATTTTCGAGTGAATACTTAGAAATGGGAAGTAGATATAAGAGTGACACTCCCATGCGCTTTAAATAAGGGAGCAATAATAATGTTCGTATAAACGTTCCATTTTCATTTGCTTCTAAGGAATGATTATTATTGTAATCCCAAGCACTCGAGGTGCGAATCATCATCGAGTAGGCTACAGACTTATCTAGCCATTTCTCTTCTTTTGTGACCTTTGAGATGGGTAAAGAAAAATCGACATTCGGTCGCTGTGCTTGCTTAAGTAACGCTTGCAAATACGCCGATTCGTCGATGATGTGTAGTCCATCTAGTTGGTTGATTGTTGTTAAGTCCCAAGCATTCCAAATCGCAGGGATGTGGATTTGTTTAGCTGGTTGCTTTGCTAACGCATTCAATAGTTTTTGAATCATGTTTTCACCGTGTTAATTCTATCATGTCAACCACGGAAAGCGGTACCAAAAAAAATGGAATTACGATACAATAGAGTGGACAACTTTGGAGGACAAATGGACAAATTTCAATTACTTTACAAAGAAGATTTTAAGCTACGTTTTGTCGAACGATTAGAACGTAGGTACTCCCGCGGCATCGAATTTACTTCAGATGTAGAGAAGTATATCGTGTTAGGGAACATGCTTCGCGAAGAAGCGATGCTAGACTGGAAAAGTGTAAAAGCAAAGCTTCGCAAAGGTAGTAAACAAGTATATTACTTCTCCATGGAGTTCTTACTTGGACGAATGCTTGTTAATAACTTAATTAACTTAAACGTCTATGCGCCAATTAATGAAGGGCTAAAAGAACTGGGCATTGAATTAGCCAATTTGGTGGAAGTCGAAGATGACCAAGGACTCGGAAATGGGGGTCTAGGACGATTGGCTGCTTGTTTTATGGACTCCATTGCTTCATTAGGGTATGCAGGACATGGAAATACTATTCGCTACACGTATGGATTCTTTAACCAACGTTTTGAGGATGGGTATCAAGTAGAATATCCTCAACCATGGTTAACCGACAACAAAAACGTCTGGGAAGTTCGTAAACCCAACGACCGTGTTGAAGTAAAGTTCTATGGAAAAATAACCCTAGATTCTAAGCTTCGTCCCACCTTGAGTGATTACACGACTGTTGATGCGGTGGCGTATGATATGCCACTCATCGGGTATCGTAACGGCGTGACAAACAAATTGCGTATGTGGTCAGCAGAGCCTAGCATGAATGTGAAATATCCAGATTTTCAAGATTATGAACAAAGTGTTCATGATATTTCTGACGTATTATACCCGGATGATTCAACACGTGAAGGTAAGATTCTACGCTTAAAACAACAATATTTCTTTAGTGCCGCAGGTCTTGCTTATATTGTTAAAAATGTCTTCAAGGAAGCGAAAACATTAGATACCTTGCACGAACGCGTTGTGATTCAAATTAATGACACGCACCCAGCGATCTTAGTCGCGGAGTTAATGCGGGTCTTAATGGATGAATACGGCTATACGTGGGACCAATCGTGGCCCATTGTTACAAAGACATTAGCCTATACCAACCACACCATTCTTGCGGAAGCATTGGAAAAATGGGACGTGGAAATTATGAAAGAATTACTACCTCGCATTCAAATGATTATCGAAGAGATCGATAGCCGATTTGTTCAGGATTTAGAACAACAAGGAAAATCATCCGATTTTATTAATAAGGTCCGCATTATTAAAGATGGCCGCATCCATATGGCGCACTTAGCAATAGTTGGATGTTTCAGTGTCAACGGCGTTGCCGCACTGCATACTGAAATCTTGAAAAACATCGCGCTACCCGAATTTTATGAACTCTATCCAGAAAAATTTAATAACAAAACCAATGGGGTCACACATCGTCGCTGGCTCCTCAACTGTAACCCTGAACTCTCCCATGCGATTACAAACCACATAGGCGAGAACTGGGTTCAAGATATGAAGCTCTTACGTCGCTTGGAACAAACGACAATTCTGTCAGAACTCAAACAAATTAAACAAACCAATAAAGACCGTTTTGCAGAATACATCAATACGCGTCAAGGGATTACACTCAACCCTGACTCAATTTTTGATGTTCAAATCAAACGACTCCATGCGTACAAACGACAATTGATGAGTGCAATGCACATCATGTATTTGTATGAAAAATTAAAAACAGACAAAGCGTTTTATCAAAACTTCCACCCACAGACCTTTATCTTTGGGGCCAAAGCGGCGCCAAGTTACGTCTTTGCTAAACAAGTCATTAAACTCATTAACTCGATTGCCGCCAAGGTCAACAATGACCCTGAAACCAAAGACAAACTGATGGTCGTCTTTATTGAAAACTACAATGTTTCAAGTGCAGAAATTGTCATTCCTGCCGCTGATGTTAGTGAACAAATCAGTTTAGCTGGCAAAGAAGCGTCTGGAACTGGGAACATGAAGTTTCAAATGAATGGCGCCTTAACTGTGGGAACGATGGACGGCGCCAATGTTGAAATATATGATGCCGTGGGCGAAGACAACATCTTCATCTTCGGGTTATCTTCGAATGAAGTGGTCGCCAAAAAACCAAACTATGACCCTCGTAAAATTATCGAATCCAACCCTGAGATTAAATCAATTGTTGACAATATGAACCATCATTACTTCAGCGATGCCCGCGAAGGAGATTTCAACACCATTCTCGATGAACTCTATAACCGTGATGAATATATGGTCTTAGAAGACTTCGAGAGTTATAAGAAAGCCCAAGCGAAATTAAACGCTGCCTACAAGGATCAAGATAAATGGCAAGCGATGTGTTTAGTTAATATCGCAAACTCCGGTTTCTTCTCGACGGACCGTACGATTCAAAATTACGTCGACGACATCTGGAAACTCGATCATATTGCTTCATAAAAAAAGCCCCTCCGTTGAGGGGCTTTACTTTGTTATCCTAAGGATCCTTCCATCTCTAACTTAATGAGTTGGTTTAATTCGACTGCGTATTCCATTGGTAATTCACGAGCGAACGGCTCAATGAATCCCATAATAATCATTTGGACCGCTTCTTCTTCTGGCATTCCACGGCTCATTAGATAGAACAATTGTTCATCCGATACTTTCGATACACTCGCTTCGTGTTGAATCATGACGTCCCCGTTTTGGGCAACGTTCACCGGCAAGGTGTCTGACGTTGAAATGCCATCGATTAAGATCGTATCGCACTCAATGTTCGAACGTGCGCCTTTAGCGTTAGGTCCATGTTTCACGAGTCCACGGTAGTTAACAGCACCGCCTCCACGCGCAATCGATTTAGAAATAATCGAGCTCGATGTGTTCGGAGCTAAGTGAATCATTTTCGCACCTGCATCTTGAATCATCCCTTTGGACGCAAAGGCAATCGAAATCGTCGTTCCTTTCGCCCCTTCACCACGAAGGATAATGGATGGGTACTTCATGTTAATGCCTGAACCGATGTTTCCATCAATCCATTCCATATGAGCACGTTCATCGACAACAGCACGCTTGGTCACTAAGTTCAATACGTTGTTACTCCAGTTTTGAACGGTAGTATAACGGCATTTTGCATCTTTATGAACGATGATCTCAACGTTAGCGGCATGTAGTGAATCATTGGTATATACCGGTGCAGTACATCCTTCGACGTAGTTAACACTTGCCCCTTCATCAACGATGATTAATGTACGTTCAAACTGACCCATTAACTCGGAGTTAATGCGGAAATAGCTTTGAAGTGGTTTGTCGACATGAACGCCTTTCGGAACATAAATGAACGATCCACCAGACCATACTGCGGTATTTAATGCCGCATATTTATTATCATCGTATGGAATCGAATGCGTGAAATACTTTTGAACGAGTTCAGGATATTCGCGAACAGCAGTATCTGTATCCACGAAGATGACACCCAAGTCGTCGAGTTCTTTAATCGTAGAGTGATATACCGCTTCCGATTCAAACTGTGTCGTCACTCCGGCTAAATATTTTTGCTCCGCTTCAGGAATACCGATTTTAGCAAAGGTTTCTTTAATTTCGTCCGGTACATCATCCCATGATTTTTCCGCTCGGTCTGTCGACTTGATGTAGTAAACATACGATTGAAAATCAATCTTGGATAAATCCGGTCCCCATTTCGGATTTTCTAACTCTAAAAATGCTTCATATGCTTGCAAACGAATGTTGAGCATCCATTCGGGTTCATTTTTATAGGCAGAGATTTGTCGAACGGTTTCTTCGCTTAAGCCAAAGCCTGTATTAATAATGGATGTTGTCTCAGTGGACCATCCATACTTGTAATCCTGCTGGACGATTTCATTTGCCAGTTGTTTTGTATCAGCCATTGATAACCTCCTTCAGTGCCTGCCATGCGACAGTCGCACATTTATATCGTTGCGGAAACTGTGCTACCCCCTGGAAGACCACTGCGTCTCCAAGTCGTTCATCACTTTCCGTTAAGTGTCCTTGAATCATTTCAAAGTACAACTCAATCTTGTCCTTTGCACTTTCAATTGTATCGTTTTTTAGGGTTGTCGACATGACGGACGCACTCGAACAACAAATGCTGCATCCTGTCCCCTCATGACGAATATCGGTTAAAACCCCATCTTCCACCTTTACTTGAACGGTAATATCATCACCACAGGTCGGGTTTTTAATATGAAATTGTTCATAGCTTGGATCGTCTTTGAGCCCTTTATTTCTGGGGTTTTTGTAGTGATCCATAATCACTTGACGATACAAGGTTTCTAAATTATTTGTACTCATTCAAATTGTCCAAAGAATTCTGCGGCCCCTTTCACAGCAGCCACAAGGTTTTCAACATCCGATTCATCGTTGTATAAGTAGAACGATGCCCGGACGGTCGAATCGACCCCTAACCATTGCATTAACGGTTGGCAACAATGATGTCCGGCTCGCACTGCTATTTGATACTCATCCAAATAGGATGCTGTATCATGCGGGTGAACCCCCTCAATGTTAAAGGTCACAATGCCAAATTCAGGGGTTGTGTTGTAGACCTTGACACCTTGAATTTGTTGTAGTTGCTCCATCGCCATCGACACCAAGTGACGCTCATCTTCCATGATGTTGGATTCATTCATCACATACTCAGCTGCTTTAGCCATCCCAATTGCTTCTGCAATCGGCATGGTTCCAGTTTCAAACTTAAACGGCGCATCCTTATATGTCGATGAATACAAGCTTACGCCATCATTCATCTCACCACCAAATTCAACGGGATGCATTTGGTTTAATAATTCGAACCGTCCGTATAAAACCCCAATGCCGGTTGGACCACACATTTTGTGTCCTCCAAAACTTAGAAAATCACAATCGAGTTCTTGAACATTCACGATCCCTAAGGGCGCACTTTGCGCTGCATCTATCGATGTAATAATGTTTCGCTCACGAGCAAGTTTACAAATTTCATTGATCGGGGTGATGTACCCCATCACATTCGAAGCATGCGTTAACGCGATGACTTTCGTCTTGGATGTCATCACGGAAGCAACCGCCTCAGTGGTAATTCGTCCTTCGGTGGTTAAGGGGACAAAGACCAATTTCGCATTTTTGCGTCGTGCCACTTCTTGCCACGGGAGTAACCCAGAATGATGTTCGAGTTCAGAGACAATGATTTCATCCGCCTCTTGGATCAATGCATCTTCCAGCATACGAGCCACTATATTTAACCCAGCAGAAGTTCCTCGGGTGAAGACAATCTCCTTGGGTTGAGCGTGAATGAACTTCGCCATCGTTTCACGTGCTTGTTCGTACATTTGAGTTGCTTTGTACGACATACGATACACCCCACGATGAATATTAACGCCATATTCTTCGTAGTATTCTTGCATTGCATCGAGCACAACCGTAGGTTTTAAGCTACTTGCCCCTGAATCCAAATAAATCACATCTTGGGCTAAAATGGGAAATTCATGGTGACGTTTCATTTTGTACCTAATTTTTCTTTCAGAATGCCGTAGACATAGTCTTGCATTTTTTGGTTAGTAATCTCTTCAACTACTGGTTTAATGAACCCATTGATGACCATGGTTTCCGCTTCGGAGCGGGGAACACCTCGGGACATCATGTAGTGAATATCTTCTTCATTGAAGCGTCCAATGGTTGCGGCATG
Organism: Bacillota bacterium; assembly: GCA_965657695.1. Classification (GTDB taxonomy): domain Bacteria; phylum Bacillota_I; class Bacilli_A; order MAG-NZ; family MAG-NZ; genus M30B81. The sequence continues at coordinate 8,124 of CBFHOU010000010.1, forward strand.
TCCTGCCCCTTCAACATCAAACTCATCAATAATCAAATAGGGATTTGCATTAATTTCTGCTGTATCCGACAAGATAATTCCACGTGTTTTTTGATACGCATTTGAACCAACACACCCTTTTTCTACTTTTCCGATCGCATTAAATAAAAGTTTCGCTTTATCATGCACCACACCGTGATTATTGATTTGAGCACTCGTGCGTTTGGCAGCATTGTTGGTATTAATGTTTAAACCGATTTGCTGTGTGCCGCGAGCAACGGCAACGGTTTCAACCGTTGATTCGCCACCTTCACCAAGCAGTAAAACATCGATGTCGCCCACTGTATTCGCTTCCGACATGTATATTTTTAATAAGTGTAAATTCGTAGCTTTCATCATGGTGGCACGTGTGTTTTGATATATTCGTGATCCACCATCGTATTGGTCAATACCGGAGTAAATGACGCGCGACCCATCTTCCATAATCACATCCGTGACTAAATTCGCATAGCACGAAGATGAATTTAAGAAATATTCGGTCACAGTGAGAGACGAATTAGCATTCGTATGAATTAAACTGCGGTGCACTACATCGCCATGCTTTTGTAGGTACACAAGAACCAAATTATCCTTAAGTTCAAGATTTTTTGGAATATCAATGACAACACCCGAATTGAAATACGCACTGTTTAAGGCAACCATTTGGTTGTCTTGTTTTTCATGGGGACGAGATAGTAAATCAACGACTAATTCAGGGCGTTCTTCAAATGCACTGTGAAAATCGTTGATATATACATCATTGTAGTTTGAACTGAGTGAATCATAAATAATGTTACCGTCTTGAACCACCACAACATTTACATCTTGTGAGCTCACAAGTTTCGCTAGCTCTGCAGGAATCTGTTTTACTTTGCTTAGTAACACAGTATTCAAATTAGTAGATTCGGGTAAGAAATTTTTTTGATTGAGTTTTCCTATGTTAGGAAAGACTAACGAATCAACTTTGTTTTTTGCTGATTCACGGAACGTCATAATCGCTTTCGGATCGTTTTTAAATACATCTTTAATGTCAACCGAATACATGATTATTCTCCCTTCGGTGTGCCACCAAGCATATATGGATTGGCTGAGCGAGGGGTTTGTGTTTCGATTTCAATCCCGAGTTCTTCTTTGACCCAGTCGTATCCTTGTTCATCAATTTTCTTAATGAGTTCACGACCCCCTGATTTCACGACTTTACCATTAATCATGACATGAACATGGGTTGGAGTAATATACTCTAAGATCCGTTCGTAGTGAGTAATGAGCAGTACGCCCAATTGTTCATTCATCATATCGGAGACTGCTTCCCCAACGATTTTTAATGCATCAACATCAAGTCCAGAATCGATTTCATCTAAAATCGCAATTTTAGGTTCTAAAATATTCATTTGAAGAATTTCATTACGCTTACGTTCACCACCAGAGAAACCTTCGTTTAGATAACGCTCTGCGTATTGATCATCAATTTTCATTGCAGCCGCTTTCTTTAGATAATCACGACCAAAAACGATACGAGACATGGCTTCTTGTCCACGTTCTTCACGTACATTATTTAATGCTGCAAACATAAAGTCCGTATTGGTAACTCCTGATACTTCACGGGGTGCTTGCATTGCTAAAAAGAGTCCTTTACGAGCTCGTTCGTCGACTTCCATTTCTAGTACATCTTCACCGTTAAGATTGACTTCTCCACCAGTAACAGTGTAGGTTGGATGTCCCATAATCGCTGATGCTAAGGTTGATTTTCCGGTTCCATTAGGGCCCATAATGGCATGGACTTCGCCCCCTTGGATCGTGAGATCAACGCCTTTTAGGATTTGCTTGTCTTCGACATTGACTTGCAACCCTTTGATTTGTAACTTCGGTTTCATTTCTCACCTCTATTTTTTGTATTTTTAACCACAGTTAGTGTAACAATGATTACAATTTTAAAACAAGTAAAACGCCTTGAAAGAAGGCGTTATAGTGCACCAATTCGGTAATTATCATCCCACAGCTCATAGCTACCAAAGCCAGAGGTTTTAAAGATGCGTCGATCATACGTGATAAAGATGGCTTCGACCCCCTCTAAACTCTCAACAAATTCGTAGCCTTCTTCAAGCCCCATCAAATAAATTAAGGTACTCAAGGGGTCCACACCGATCGGGTCATCACTAATAACTTGAACCACAATTAAATTGTTATCAACAGGATATCCCGTAAATGGATTATACAAATGATGGTAACGCCGTCCATCTTGTTCAAAAAACTGTTGGCTCGACCCACTACTACTTAACGCTTTATTAAGTAAGCCAAACGAACCAATCGGACTTGGATTAATCCCAAAGGGATCAAAAGGATCTTTTGTCCCAATTTGCCACTCTTGGTCTGTCCCTTGGAATATGATCTTTTCTTCATCCACGGCAATCGCACGATTTCCAATCGTTAACTGGGAACTACTTCCAATGTTAATCATTGCGTGCTCGATCCCCGCCGCCAGAATCATATCTCGAAGTTCATAGGCAATGAATCCTTTGGAATAGCCGCCTAAATCAAATCGCATACCTTCAACTAAATATTCGACTGTTTGCGCTTCTTCATCTAATATCACTTGCGTATAATCGATTAACGCAAGAGCTTCATCAATCTCAGATTGTGATGGAACATCGCCCCCTATAAACCAACTCGACCCATCAATTCCCCAAAGCTCTACCAATGGAAGAATCGTGGGGTCAAAGAGTCCATTGGATAATTCTGCATAGTATAAAGATTCTCGAATTGCGACTACAAGTTCAGGACTAATCGGCGTGGGTCCTTGATCGGCTCTCAGATTCACTTCATACATTTCAGCTCCAGGGGAGTACGCACTATAGATTTGATCCGCTTCTTCTAAGAAGGCGTCAACTTCAGATCGAAACCCAGGTGCATCAAACCCTTCTTCATGAAAGATGGAGATTACACTCACTGTATTTAAGTATTCATCAAAGGTCATGTCATAACGAGTTAAAAGAGGCCCCTCGGTTGCTTCGGGGCTTTCGCATGCACTAACAAATAATAGAATTCCTACCAATAAGAATCGTTTTAATAGAGTTGTTTTCACATAGTAAGTATAACAATAACAATAGATTTTACGCTAAAAAACCGCTTTCTGACATTGTATTATTTGTATGACATGTTACATTAGTAATACAACGATTTTAGGTCGTAGTAGAAAAGGAGGGTTATCGTGAACAAAACGCAACTTCAAGCATTTTATGAAGGGCGTTCGTTAGAGGCTTACTCATTTTTAGGGGCTCACAAAAAAACAAAAAACAAGCAAGCGGGCTATGAATTTACTGTCTACGCTCCGCATGCTCAAGCCGTTGAACTCATTGGTAGTTTTAACAATTGGGTAGGATCGGCACATCAAATGAAACGTGTTCACCATGACTTCTTCACCCTCTTTGTACCTGGCATCGAGGACTACGAACGATACAAATACCATATTCAAACAGCATCTGGAGAATGGATTGATAAAGCCGACCCGTATGGCTTTTTTGCTGAGCTTCGACCGAAAACGGCATCAAAAACATTTGATATCTCGGATTTTCCTTGGTCGGATGATGATTATATCCGAAATCGTAGTTACTTGTTTAACAAGCCACTTCAAATTTACGAAGTTCACCTTGGTTCATGGAAACAAAAAGCAGATGGCTCCTTCTACTCCTATGAAGAACTCGCCCATGAACTCATTCCATATGTAAAATCGGTGGGCTTTACTCATATTGAAATCTTACCGATTCTAGAAAATCCACTTGATTTGAGCTGGGGTTATTTAGCCACTGGATACTTCAGTGCAACATCTCGATACGGCAATCCCAAGCAATTAATGTATTTCATTGACCAATGTCACCGTCATGATTTAGGGGTGATTCTTGACTTTATTCCCGTTCACTTTATTAAAGATAGTCATGGTCTTCATATGTTTGACGGCGAACCGCTTTATGAATATGGGGATGAACATCGACGATATTCGCAGTGGGGGAGTGTCAACTTTAACTTATTTAGCGAAACAGTACGTAGCTTCTTAATGAGTTCGGCTGCATACTGGATTAAAGAATTTCATGTTGATGGCATTCGTTATGATGCCGTGAGTAACTTAATCTTCTACAATGGAAATCCAAATGATGGCGTTAACGAAGGGGCGGGAGACTACATCCGTCGAAACAACCACTTGCTTCATGAAGCCTTTCCCAATGTCTTCTTAATCGCTGAGGATTCATCGTCTCATCCAGGGGTCACAAAACCTACCTTTGAAAATGGACTCGGCTTTGATTACAAATGGGATTTAGGTTGGATGAATGATACCTTGCGATACTATCAACTTGACCCGTTATATCGCAAACATCATCATGACCAAATCACCTTCAGCATGCATTACTTTTGGACCGAACGATTCTTAATGCCGTTATCACATGATGAAGTCGTGCATGGTAAAGGAAGTATTGTCAGTAAAATGTGGGGATCGTTTGAGGACCAATTTGCCCAAGCTCGAAATCTATACACCTATATGTTCACTCATCCAGGTAAAACCTTATTCTTCATGGGCAATGAAATAGGAACATTTGATGAATGGAATGAAGCGACTTCATTAAATTGGCGATTACTGGAATACAGTATTCATCAAGGCATGCATCGACTTGTTCGTGATTTGAATGAGACCGTCAAGTTCAAACCGGCGTTATACGCTAATGATTATGAATATAGTGCGTACCAATGGATCATGGTCAACAACGCCGAACAAAGCATCCTTGCTTATTCGAGAGAATTTTTTGATTCCAAAATTGTTGTCGTATTAAACATGACACCGGTGGACTATAGTAATTATCCATTAGGCGTTCCGTGGGAAGGGCGATATCATGAAGTGCTAAACTCCGATAAAAAAGAGTATGGAGGTGGAAACCGCTTCAACTATGATGATGTTTATACGACCCAAGAATTTAATAACGGACAACCTTCTACCATTCGGTTCCGATTAGCTCCCTTTGCAGCCATCATCTATGAAGTTGTGAATGACGAGACATTGAAACAACTTCCCTAAGAAAAACGACCCCTAGGGTCGTTTTTTTACGCTTCTTTAAATGCACTAACCAAATCATCCATCGCAACTTTACCATCCGCAAATAGCATTAAGGTATTTTCATTGGCAAACAATGGATTTGGAATCCCAGCGAATCCTGGGGATAAGCTTCGTTTGACCACAACACATACAGCTGCTTTGTCAACATCTAGAATTGGCATTCCAGCAATCGCAGATTGTGGGTCTCTGGCTAGCGGGTTTACCACATCGTTAGCCCCTAAGACAAGGACGACATCGGTTTGAGAAAAGGTAGGATTGATTGTATCTAAATCGACCAGTTTCTCATAGGCGATATTTTCTTCTGCAAGTAGGACGTTCATATGCCCTGGCATACGGCCGGCAACCGGGTGAATCCCAAATGCGACCTCAATGCCCTCAGCCTCCATCAATTCCGTTAATACACGAGTCGGTCCGGAAGCTCTGGCGACAGCAAGGCCATACCCTGGAACAATGACAACACGACGAGCAGTTTTCAGTAACATCGCCACTTCATCTGCTGAAGTGGACTTGACCTTACCTTCATAAACATCATCGGCACTTGGTCCATCTGTGGTACCCCCAAAGCCACCAAACAAAACATTTTGAAGACTTCGGTTCATGGCTTTCGTCATAATCGCTGTTAAGATCAGTCCCGAAGCACCAACAAGAGAACCAGAAATAATTAATACAACATTTTGTAAAACGAATCCAGTGGCCGCAGCCGCAAGACCCGAATATGAGTTTAATAAACTAATGACAACTGGCATATCCGCGCCACCAATTCCGATCACTAGCAAAATACCAAGGAGGAGTCCACCCGCGACGAGTACCCAGTATAACTCTAAGGTACTGGAGGTTAGGACAAATAATCCAGTTCCTACGACCAAGAGGCCAAGTAAAGCAACTTTAACCAACAAGTCCCCTTTATAAGTGACTGGTTTCCCTGGAATCCATTTGAGTTCTTGAAGTTTTGCAAAAGCAATAAAACTACCTGATAAGGTAATTGCGCCAATCAAGCCCGACAAGCCTGTGGCAACCAGAAATGCTGGATCGCTTGTATCAAGATTATCGATCACAAGAAATTGGTAATAAATCCCAGCAACGAGAAACGACGCTGCACCCCCAAATCCATTAAAGATCGCAACCATTTGAGGCATCCCGGTCATTTTGACTGTAGTTGCTGTCCATATTCCGACGGCACTCCCCGCAATCAGTGCGACAGCAATCAACCACAAAAATTGTGTGGGAAATGTCTCATTTTGGAAAAATCCAAAATCAACAAAGGCTGTTAATGAAGCAATAAGCATCCCTACAGCACCTAAACGGTTTCCACGAGGGGCTGATTTCGGATGAGAAAGTCGTTTAATTCCGAAAATGAAGAAAATCGAACTGACCAAATAGCTAATGGCTACTAATGATTGTAAGGTCGTGTTCATTATTTTCTACCTCTAAACTTCTCAAGCATACGGTTGGTTACAACAAAACCGCCCACAACGTTTATGGTTGCAAGAAATAAAGCAATCGCTGCCAAAACAAATGGCAGGATTCCTGCTTGTTCCATCGTGACAGACGTCAAGAGAACGCCAATCGCCCCAACAATCGTAATTCCACTAATTGCATTGGAGCCAGACATAAGTGGTGTGTGAAGCGTAGCAGGAACTTTGGTAATTAACTCGACCCCTAAAAAGATCGCAATCGAGAAAATGGTAATCAAATAAATTAAGGTCATTGGGAGCCTCCGATCCACTGGCTTGCTCGTTCGTTCGTGATTTGACCGTTTTCGGTAATCATCGTTGCCGCTACGATATCATCATCGCGTCGCAAGTCAAACGATTCCTTATCAAATAAGTTATCGATAAATGTAGTCATGTTTTTACTGTACAGGGCACTAGCATTAAAGGCGAGTGTTGAAGGAATATTCAAAGGTCCAACAACCGCAACTCCATTAACCATCACAGTTTCACCGGGTTTTGTCCCTTCGCAGTTACCGCCGCGTTCCGCCGCTAAGTCAATAATGACTGACCCGGGTGCCATCGCTTCAATCATGGCCGTTGTGACAAGAGTCGGTGCTTTTTTACCCGGAATATTCGCGGTTGTAACAACAACGTCCATATCTTTAATCGTTTCTAGCATCAATTGGCGTTGCTTTTCATAATATGCTTCATCCATTTGTTTTGCGTATCCGCCTTCTCCAGAAGCACTTTCGAGATCAAACTCGACAAATTTAGCACCTAAGGATAAGACTTGGTCTTTCACTTCGCTACGAACATCATACGCAAAGACCAATGCCCCAAGACGTTTTGCAGTGGCAATAGCTTGTAACCCTGCCACCCCAACGCCAAGAACAAAGACTTTCGACGCTGGAATAGTTCCTGCAGCCGTCATCATCATCGGAAACATTTTAGGACTGGTCTCCGCTGCAAGAAGGACCGATTTATATCCGGCTAAGTTTGCCATTGATGACAAAACATCCATGCTTTGAGCACGAGTAGTCCGTGGAATCAGTTCTAGAGAAAAACTAGTCACCTTCTTTTTAAGTAATTCGTCAAAGGCTTTATGGGGCTGGTACGGTTCTAACATCCCAATTAGGATTTGCTTTGAGGTAAGGGATGAAGCCAATGCTTCTCCATCATCTCGGGCTGCGGCTCCACGAACCACACATACTATGTCGGCTTCTTGGAGAATTTCTTTTGCTGAATGTAACCTTGCGCCTTTTTCGAGGTATGCTTCATCTTCATACCCTGCTGCATATCCGGCTCCTTTTTCAACAAGCACACTGAAGTCTCGTTTTAATAAGGCAGGGATATGGGCAGGGACAAGAGCGACCCGCGATTCGTTGGCAGAGGTTTCTTTCAAAATTCCAATCTTCATACGACCTCTTCTTTCTGAATAACTTCCATTAGTATTATTGTACAACGTTACTTTGGTTTTCAAGATACTACTTGCTTATGAAGCGTCAATTTTATCGACTGAAGGAGTATGTTATGCGATTTTTCAAAAAAAAAGGCGTCCATCGGACACCTTTGATTTATTATGCTGCTTGGACTTCCTCACTGTCCTCACTTGGGACAGACCAATCCATTGCGGCGTAACGTTTGTACATCGCCCAACGTTCTTTCGCATCGTTTTGGTTTAAGGTAAGAAGTTCTTGGGCTTTATCTGGGTTGACCACGGTCAACGCTGCATAACGTGTTTGACTCATTAGGAATTCATGGTATAAATCCCACTGTGGTTCTTTCGAATCAATCACGAATGGGTTTTTACCCTCAGCTTTAAGTCGTGGATCAAAACGGAAGGTTGGCCAGTAGCCACATTTGGTTGCGAGGTTCGAGTGATTGAACATTTGCGTCATTCCCCCACTAATTCCGTGAGCAATACAAGGTGAATACGCAACAATGATCGATGGACCATTATACGATTCTGCTTCTTTGAATGCTTTTAAGGTTTGAGGGTGAGACGCACCGTGTGAGACTTGCGCCACATACACGTGACCATAGGTCATCGCGATCGCCGCTAAATCTTTTTTCTTCGCAGGTTTTCCGGCAGACGCAAACTGAGAAATTGATCCTGCTTGCGACGCTTTGGAACTTTGGCCCCCCGTGTTGGAATACACCTCAGTATCCAATATCAAGATGTTGACATCTTCATTGTTTGCAATAACGTGGTCGAGTCCACCGTATCCGATATCATACGCCCATCCATCGCCCCCGAAGATCCAGGTCGATGATTTCACAAAGAAATCTTTCAAATCGAGAAGCTCGCTATATTTGTCACCATGCGATTCCAAGATTTCAATAATTTGTGGTGAAATCTCACGTGTTTTCTCGGTTGAGAATTTGTGTTCTACCCACTGGTCAATGAGGTCTTTTAAGACTTCATTATCGGAATCATCTTTGATTTCTAATAATTTGGTTTCAATTTGACGACGTAATGCTTGATTCGATAAGTGCATCCCAAATCCAAACTCGGCGTTATCTTCAAAGAGTGAGTTTGCCCATGCTGGTCCATTTCCATTTTTATCCGTGGTGTATGGTGTTGCCGGGAAACTTGCCCCATAAATTGACGAGCATCCTGTCGCATTGGCGATCACCATGTGATCTCCATATAACTGAGTTGCAAGTTTGATGTATGGTGTTTCACCACATCCCGCACATGCACCCGAGAATTCGAAGAGTGGTTGAGCAAATTGAGAGTTCTTGACGTTTTGGAATTTATCCGCTAAATCATCACGGTATCCGACTTCATTGAAGAAATACGCAGCTTGGTCGTGTTGACCTTGATCCATCATTTCTTCGATTGGTGTCATTTCTAACGCTTTTAAGTTATTTTTCCCTGGACATACCGCGGCACAAACACCACAACCTGTACAGTCAAACGTCGATACTTGAATCGAGAAATCATACCCATCAAACGCTTTACCAACAGCTTTCAATGTTTTAGATCCTTCCGGGGCATTCGCGGTTTGTTCTTCTGTGGATAAGAACGGACGAATGACAGCGTGAGGACAGGAGAACGCACATTGGTTACATTGAATACAGTTATCTTCTAACCACTGTGGAACTTCGGTTGCAATCGCACGTTTTTCATATGCTGCAGACCCATTCACCATACGGCCATCTTCGAGTCCTGCAAACGCAGAGACCGGGATGTCATACCCTTTAATTGCATTAATCGGTTCTGCAATATCACGAACAAAGGCCGGTTTGCTCATATCTTGGTCGGTGGTTTGGTCGATTAAGTTTTTCCAAGCTGGATCAACATCGACTTGAACTAATTTAGTACCACCGGTTTCAATCGCTTCATAATTCATCGCAACAACTTTTTCCCCACGTTTGCTGTAGGTTTTTTTTGCTGCATCTTTCATATAATCTTTTGCTTTTTCATACGGAATGATTTGCTCATTCAATTTGAAGAAAGCAGATTGCATGATGGTGTTAATGCGACCACCCAAACCAATTTCTTTCGCTAAGCCGTGAGCATTAATGATAAAGAAGTCTGCTTCACGTTCCGCTAAAATACGTTTGACATGGTTTGGCATCATCGCAAGAACTTCGTCTTTGCTACGAATCGTGTTGAGTAAGAAGGTTCCACCTGGACGTAGCCCACCGATTAAATCATATTTACTAAGATAGGTATCTGTGGAGCATGAGACGAAGTGAGGATTTGACACCAAATAGGTCGAACGAATTGGGTTTTGGCCAAAACGTAAATGCATTCTGGTGACCCCACCCGATTTCTTCGAGTCATAACTAGCGTACGACTGTCCATATAAATCCGTATGGTCCGAAATGATCTTAATGGTGTTTTTACTTGCGCCAACTGTTCCATCAGAACCGAGTCCAAAGAACAATACTTCAGTAACGGTCTCATCTTCCAACGGAATATGTTTTGTATCCGTTAATGATTTAAAGGTAACGTCATCGACAATCCCAATCGTAAATCCATTAATGGACGCATCTTGACGTAAGTTTTCATACACAGCACCGATTTGTTCTGGAGTAACGTCTTTACTAGAAAGCCCATAACGCCCACCCACAACTTTAGGTTGGTTTTCACGGCCATAAAAAGTGGCACGAACATCGAGATATAACGGCTCCCCAACGGCTCCTTTTTCTTTCGTACGGTCTAACACCGCTACCCGTTCAACCGAACTTGGTAAGACTGCGTTAAAATACTTTTCACTAAATGGACGATATAAGTGGACGTTAATCATTCCCACTTTTTCGCCTTGGTTAACTTTATAATCAATGACTTCTCGAGTTGCTTCGGTAATCGAACCCATCGCGATGATAATGTCCGTTGCTTCGGGATGACCATAGTACACAAACGGTTTGTATTCACGTCCCGTTTCTTTACTAATTTCTTCCATGTACCCGTTTACAATATCCGGAACGGCATCCCAGAAACTGTTTTGAGCTTCGGCTGCTTGAAAATACACATCATCATTTTGAGCAGACCCACGAGTGATAGGATTTGATGGATTTAATGCATTTTTACGGAATTCTTGCACCGCTTTACGGTCCAACAAACGGTCGAAGACGGAGTAATCCATCACTTCCACTTTTTGAACTTCGTGTGAGGTTCTGAATCCATCAAAGAAATGCATAAATGGAACTTTGGATTTAATCGCCGATAAATGGGCAATTCCTCCTAAGTCCATGACTTCTTGAACAGAACCTGATGCAAGCATCGCCCATCCGGTTTGACGAGCAGCATAAATATCTTGGTGATCACCAAAAATAGATAATGATTGCTGTGCAATACTACGTGCTGCAACGTGCATAACGCCCGGTAATAATTGACCGGCCATTTTGTACATGTTTGGAATCTTTAACAACAACCCTTGAGATGCGGTAAACGTTGTTGTGAGTGACCCAGCTTGGAGAGATCCGTGAACAGCCCCTGCTGCTCCGGCTTCCGATTGCATCTCAACAACACGCGGTGAGACGCCAAATAAATTCTTCTTCCCTTGACTGGACCACTTATCAACGTGGTCGCCCATTGGGGTCGAAGGCGTAATTGGATAGATTCCAGCTACTTCGGTAAACGCAAACGCGACATACGCAGCAGCTTGGTTCCCATCCATTGATTGGAACACTTTTGCCATAATATCCTCCCTTAGTCTATGTTCTAAGCGTCTCATTATATCGTAATTCTAGTGGATTTACAACGTAACGAGGCGCGTTATTCCTTGAAATAAAACGCTTTTATTGCTTAATTATAAATTATAAATAAGCCCATCTTAATCTTACTATATTAGCCAAGTTGAACGTTGTGATACACCTCTTGAACATCCTCACAATCTTCAAGCATGTCGAGTAGTTTCTCAAACATAGGAATATCTGCAGCTTCAAGTTGGATCGCGTTTTGAGGTAAGTAGCGTTGTTCTTCAAGTGTAATATCTGCTTCACTGAAACTCTCATGAACCACTTGTGTGATGGTATGGAGTTCTCCAGGAGCCGCATAAACGATCACGACATCGTTGTTCGTTTCCACATCATCGACTTCAATGTCCTTGTTTAATAAAGCTTCCAAGACATCATCTTCATTGACCTGAGCAATTTGAACAATGGCTAAATGATCAAACCCATGGATGACCGAACCATTTACACCGAGTTTACCGCCAGTTTTGGTAAAACAATTGCGAACTTCGGTGACGGTACGATTGACGTTATCACTGAGGCAGTCAACAATCACTTGAGACCCACCCGGTCCAAATCCTTCATACCGATAAAAGGTATAGTTATCCGAATCGTTGGAAACCGCTTTATCAATATTGCGTTGAATCACATCACCAGGAACCTGATTCTTCTTCGCATGGTCAACCAGCCGTTTCAATTCCACGTTAGCATCAAGGCTAGACCCTCCATTTTTGGCGGCCATATAGATCGCTTTGCCAAACTTGGAATAGAGTTTCGCTTTAGCAGCTCCGGTCTTCATCATTGCTGCTTTACGGACTTCAAATGCTCGTCCCATTATTCTTCCACCTTCAATTCTATGACGCTGACACCAGGGTTCATCGCCGGATGAATTCGGTCAACGCGCTTAGATTTTAAAT
>CBFHOU010000011.1:0-16680 GCA_965657695.1 Bacillota bacterium
AAAAAAAGAGGCCGAAGCCTCTATTCTTTTCGTAATGGGGCGACTGATGGGACTTGAACCCACGAATGCCGGAGCCACAATCCGGTGCGTTAACCCCTTCGCCACAATCGCCATGTGTTTTTTGCTTCATTAATATAACATAATGAGCCCGTAATAGTCTATTGAAACCCGTCCAAAGATGGGTAGACTAGTAAGAGGTGATATTATGTTCGATTTACAGTTACTTCTATTTATGATTGTAGGTGGTTTTATTGGTTGGATCACCAATAAAATCGCAATTAAAATGTTGTTTCGACCAATCAAACCGGTTAATCTTTTATTTTTTACATTGCAAGGGGTACTACCCAAACGTAGATCAGAGATTGCGATTAGTATCGGCGAAACGATTGAACAACAATTTGTTAACAAGAACGAGTTACTAAGTAGTTTACTGGATAGTAAAACCAAACAAAGTATTCTCTCCAGTATGGAGACAATTCTGGTTCAAAAGATTAACCAACTCGTTCCCCCTATGTTTTTAGCGATGCTAGGAAATGGGCTCAACGACTTGGTTCACAAGATGCTTCAAGACCATGGGGATGAATTAATTGAATCAATGATCGAGAAGTTACAATCAAGCGATGATGTTATGCCAATTAAACAAATGGTGACAGATAAAATTAACGCTTTAGATATCACCGAGTTTGAACAACTCGTGATTGGAATCGTCAAACGAGAACTACGTCATATTGAAGTAGTGGGGTTAGTCTTAGGCCTTGTAATCGGTCTAGCTCAGTACGGTATTAGCTTACTGGGGTAGCCGATAATATCCATTCGGCTACATCTGCAAAGACCTCTGTACGGTTGAGTTCTTGCAGCACATTGTGAAATGCATCAGGATATAAATAAACGGTAACGGGGTTGCCGTTTTTTTCATACTGGTTCGAGATGCGTTTGATAAATTTATTGTTTTTACCACCCACTGGGTCTTTTCCGCCTGAAATCATTAGAATGGGTGTTTCGGATTTAATGTTGTAGGTCTTAGATCTTCCAACATTAAGAATGCCTTTGGCAAGTTGGTTCGCATAATCAACGGTAATGATAAATTGACATTTTTCATCGGCCTTATATCGTTTGCGTTGTTCGACATCACGCGTACTGACGGATTCAAGTCCCATCTTTTCTGCTTGGGATTGTAAGCTCCCATAAATCAGTTGATGCAGTTTAGGGCTTCGGGCTTCATAGCCGAGTTTACGGGCTTCTTGGCGAATAACCAACAAGCCTAATTGCATTAACCATGGTGAAGTATAACCCGCCCCAGAAAGAATCGCCCCATCGACTGATTCTTTGGTGATCCAATCTTGGACTAGCATGGCTCCCATTGAGTGACCCGATACGAAGAAAGGCACCGATGGATATTTTTCATGATAGACCTTCTTAATAAGAGACAAATCTTGTTTGTATAATTCCCAACCGTTATTATCCTTAGACAAATAACCTATCTTTTCTTCATAACTATTTCCATGACCACGTAAATCTGGAAGGACAACTAAGATTCCTTCTTTTTGCATCGCTTCGGCAAAGTCCACATAGTGGAGTTTATGATCGACACTTCCATGCAAAACCATAAATATTGCTTTCGGATCCTTAACCTCAAATTCATAGGCTTCGATCGCTAATTGATTCACGCCTTGGAGCGTGATGGTTTTCATTGGTTCAGCTCCTTTTGGACATCTTTAAATGCTTGAACAGCTTTATCTAATTGGTCTTTGGTATGCTCCGCAGAAACCATACAGCGTAAACGCGCTTGACCTTTGGCTACCGTCGGAAAGACAATGCCACTAACAAAGACCCCTTTTTTTAGTAACTTGCGAGAAAAACTCATGGTTAGAGCTTCATCGTATAACATCACAGGGGTAATCGGTGTTTTGGTATCGGCAAGAACAAATCCTACTTGGCGAAGTTGGTCTTGAAAGTAATGTGCATTCTCCCAGAGTTGATCTTGCAAGGATTGGTCTTGTTCCATTAAATTAATGGATGCGTGAATTGCAGCTATATCTGCGGGTGGTAAAGCCGTAGAAAATAAGGCGGGTCGTGCTGCATGAAGAAGATATTCTTTAGCTTTTTTGCTGCTGACAATATAACCACCAACCACGCCAACCGCTTTCGATAAGGTGCCCATTGAATAATCAACATGACCGTGTAAATCAAAGTGATCAATCGTGCCTTTTCCATGTCGGCCTAATACACCGGTACCATGGGCATCATCGAGATATAACATCGCGTTATATTTGGTTTTTAGTTCAACGAGCTTTGGTAACGGAGCAACACTACCGTCCATACTAAAGACCCCATCGGAAATGATTAGTACTTGATTATATAAGGGTCTTAATTCAATGAGGAGTTCTTCAAGAGCATCCATATCAACATGCGGATAAACTTTTTTATCAGCTTTCGATAGCTTCACAGCATCAATAATTGATGCATGGTTTTTCGCATCCGATAAAATCAAATCTCCAGCTTCAACAATCGAAGGAATACAGGCTAGATTAGCCATGAATCCGGATTGAAAAACCGTAACAGCCTCTTCTTCTTTGAATGCTGCTAATCGATCTTCTAGGTTTTCTAAGACATCCATGTTTCCGACAATCGTTCGAACAGCTCCTGCCCCAACCCCGTATTTTTGAAGGGCCTGGGTCGCTGCCGCTTTAACTGTTGGATGATTAGCAAGTCCTAGATAATTATTACTCGCTAAATTAATAACATCGTTTCCATTTAAATGAATGATGGCCCCCATCGGCCCTTCATTTACCGGAAGTTGTCGGTAGACGCCTTCATCATGTAAGGCTTGAATCTTTTTATCAATGAAGTCACTCATGGTTTACCCCCAGGGTAAAGAACGATTTTTCCACATTGGCCCGTTTCTAATAAATCAAAGGCTTCTTGAAATTCTTTCATATCAAATTCGTGGGTAATCAATCCATCAAAATGAATAACGTCCGCTTGGATGAGTCCGTTCACTTTATACCAGGTGTCATACATACGGCGGCCAATGACCCCGTGCATTTGAATGCCTTTAAAAATAAAATCATCGGCTAAATTGATTTCAATATTTTTGGATGGAATCCCAAGCATACTCATCTTGCCACCCATCTTCATGAACTTAAATGACTCTTCAATTTGACGTTTGTTTCCCGAAAACTCTAACAACACATCAATCCCTTCAATCGTCTCTTCCATGATTCGTTCGTAAGCATTTTCTTTTTTCGGATTGATGACAACATGAGCCCCCATTTGATAGGCCATCTTGATTCGGTACTCATCAATTTCTAATGCAATAACCCGCGCTGCTCCTAAGGCTTTCGCAGCGTTAACGGCCATTAATCCAATCGGACCACAACCAATCACAGCAACTTGTTTTCCTGTGATATCAAACTGAGAAATCGTATGAATCGCATTACCTAATGGCTCCAACACGGCCAAGTTACGAATATCGATGTTGGCTTGTTTGTTCACAATACAATTACTGGCAGGCATGGCGATATATTCAGCAAACGCTCCATCACGATCCACCCCAATAATCTCGGTATGTTCACAAATATGAGAATTCCCGGTTCGGCATAACTCACACGCGTTACAAACAATGTGGGTTTCAACAGAAACGATATCCCCCACATGAATCGTTTTTACTTTAGACCCTGCTTCAACGACTTCCCCCACCATTTCATGACCCACAGTTAGAGGTGGACGAAGACGGTGCTGACTCCATTCATCCCAGTCATAAATATGTTTATCGGTTCCACAAATCGACGCAGCAAGCACTTTTAATAAAACTTGATCGTCATCAAATGATGGAATCGGTTTTTGAACGAGCTCCAATCCTTTTCCGGGTTTTGTTTTGGACAGAGTCCACATTAGGTTTGCCATAAAAAATAGCCTTCTTTCAAGACTATTTTATCAAGTTATTGTAATGCTGTATCGATACTTCACTTTATGACTAGAATTCGAATTTGGTTTTGACGGCAAATAAATGAACCAATCCATGCGCCCCAACGAATAATCCAATGATTGTCGCCCCGGTAAGAAAAAAGAACGTACTCGGCAGCATGATAATTAACGGATCTAACGGAGATAGTAGCCATAAGTCATTACTAAAGAAGAGTTCATGAAATAACCGAAAGGCCGCTCCAAAGTCGATCACCATAGCAAGCGTAATAAAGGCTGCAAATGCGCTCGGGAAGATCCATTGTTTGCGAAGTGTCTCTTTGAGTCTCTTCGCATCATATAAAGTCACCCCAGCCACTGCGGCTAGCACGGTAAACAAGGCAGCTAACCCACGTCCCGCTGAATATAAATTCGCCACATCAATCATATGCAATAGACCACGTTCCGTCATAACAACATCCGTTCCACCCGGTGTGGAAGGAAATTCTAAGTCATCACGTTGTCCATTTAAATACGCACTGATTTCACGTAGTGCAAACTCATGATCCCACGTAACTAAACGGTGGGAATCATAGCGGTCCACATGGGCAAGTAAATACATATCAGTTGTTACCACTTGAACACTTAGCAGTAAAACGAGTAATGAACTTGAAATCCAAAATGCTATTTTTGCGATGGTAATTTTCATACACTCACCTTTCGACGAAATCGTGCCGTACCATATACCCCTGTAATAATCATAGCCGCTCCTACATAATGAAACCAACTAATCGATTCTTGTAATACTACAACACCGGCAATCACACTGACGACAGTCGCCAAGTTCGCATACACACTGGAAACATGAGCAGGTAATTTCGAAAGCGAGGTATTAACCAAAAAGAATCCCCCAATAGAGGCAATAATACCTAAGTATAGTAAGGGTCCGATAGAGATAACAGAAAGCGAACCCAGATATGCGCCTACATTATCCTGTAGAACCAACTCCACAATATAGATGATGTTAAACACCACCGCTCCGGTTAGCATCATCACATAGGTGATTTCAGAAGGACGAAAGTGCGTACTTCCACGACGAGAGAACATATTAAATAAAGCTGCTGATACCACCGCCATTAAGACTAATACAACACCAACTACATTTACATCATCGCCAACGCTTGCTTTCATCACATTGATAAAAACCACACCTGAGACACTTAGACTAATAAATAGAAACTGAATCCACGTTGGATATTCTTTTCCAAAAAAAGGACTGATTAATGCCACCACAATTGGAATTAAGGCAATCATCATTCCTGCTTCGGATGAACGTATAAACGTTAAGCCAATCGTTTCAAACAGAAAATATAAGATGGGTTGAAACAAGGCAACAAGGAGTAATGGTTGAAGGGGTTTGTTTTTTAGATCAATCGTTACCCATTTTAGGCGACGAACGATTTCAAAAACAATAATTGCAATCAAAAATCGGTACGCAATAAGGCCAAGTGGCGACATGGTCTCGAGTAGTACCTTACTAAACATAAAGGTTAAGCCAAAAATCATTGAAAACAAGATGCCAGCAAGATGAGGATATTTTGCGATAGAAAATGATTGCATGGGTTGTCCTTCTTTTATCATACCTAATAAAAAACGCCAATGCGGCGTTAAATGAATGGCGGAGCAGGAGGGATTTGAACCCTCGCGCCGGTTTCCCGACCTACACCCTTAGCAGGGGCGCCTCTTCAGCCTCTTGAGTACTACTCCGTTACAATGCTTATCTATTCTACTTGAAGCATTGAAGCCATGTCAAACCTTTACACACGTAGCTTATCGGCCATGTCTCTGATACTTCGGAAACGATGGTTAATCGCCGATTTGGAAATCGGTTTTCCGGTTCTTTTTTGGTATTTTTCAGCAATCTCGATAATACTTGCTTCGGGATACTTTTTACGAAGAATTGCCGCTTCATATGCTGAACGAGGAAGTTTTTTTAAGCCGATTTTTTTCTCAATGTAAACAATATCTTCCAATTGTTGCATCGCAGCAGATAAGGTCTTACGTTGATTGGCAATATCACAGTTGTTCATTCGGTTCACGTTGTTAGAAATATCACGGTAAATGCGAACATCTTCAAACTTCATCACCGAACCGTTGGCTTCAATCAACTTTAGAAAATCTGATATCTTCTCTGCTTCTTTTAGATAAATCATAAACCCTTTATGACGTTCAATCATTCGGGCATTATACTCAAACGTATTTAATAACGATAAAACATCAAGTGCATGTTGTTCATCCCGTAACAGAAGTTCTAAATGGTAGTTGGAGGTGCGAGGATGGTTTACACTCCCTGAAGCAATAAATACACCTCGCAAATAAGCACGTTGATCGCATTCGGCTTGAACAAATTCAAGTGGAATGGTTTGAATCACTGAAAAGCCTGAAACAAGTTCTAAGTCTTTAACAATTTGAGCAGCTTGGTCCGTAACACGAATCACATACATATTCCGTTTGTTGAATTGAGTTCCTTTTTTGGTAATCAGTTCAATCTCAGAATGATACAGTTCTTTTAATAATCGAAAGACTCGTTTTGCTACCGTTGGGTTTTGCGTTTGGAAGTCAACATTAAGGTGTTGCTGCGAGTAAAAAATCTCTGAGTTACTCCGAAGTAACGCAGAGAGTTCTGCTTTCAAGCAACATTCATCCCCTAACAAGAGTGTTAGTTCTTTTTTGACATCCGAGGCAAAACTCATTCTTCTAAGTGTTCCACGTATTTCTGTGCACTGAGGCCGGCAATGGTTGCATCGCCAATTGCTGTGGCTATTTGGCGAATCTCTTTTTCGATTATATCGCCACATGCATAAATGCCAGGAATCGAGGTTTCCATTTTCTCATTGGCTTTAATGAATCCATCTTCGCCAACAATTCCTAAATCAACAAAGGCATCAGAGTTGGGATTAAACCCAATGAACAAGAAGGCTCCATCAAAATTCATCTCATATTCTTCGCCGGTTTCGTTATTGCGAACAATCGCTCCCGTCATCTTTGGATCACCGAGCCAACGAACAATACTACGTTTTTTGATGATTTCAACGTTCGGTTTTTTCATCGCTCGTTCAATATACGCTTTTGATGCACGCAGTCCATCACGAGCTAATACGGTCACTTTATCAACGATTCCTGATAAGTACACCGTTTCTTCCATGGCGCTGTTTCCCCCACCAATGACAACAACGTGTTTGCCTTTGTAGAAGTTTCCATCACAAATCGCACACCAGCTAATCCCGTTGGATAAGAATCGTTCCTCGTTATCGGCACCTAGTGATTTTGGATTCATCCCAGAAGCAATAACAACGGATTTGGTTTCATATTCTTTGTCTTCTGTGACCACTTTTTTAATGGGTCCATCAATAATTTTAGTGACATTCCCATAATCATATTCGATGCCAAAACTCATCGTGTGATCAAACATCTTTAAGCTAAGCTCAGCCCCATCGACCGTACCAAAACCAACAAAGTTTTCGACTTCGGCCGTGGTGACCATTTGACCACCTGGTGCTCCTTTTTCTAATAACAATACATTCGCACCAGCACGGTTGGCATAAATCGCGGCGTTCATGCCGGCGGGACCAGCTCCAATGATAATAATGTCGTACATATTACTTCACTTCCTCTATCAGTGATTGATACGTCACTGGATAAATTTGTTTGTTTCGTCGATAGGCGAATAACGCAGCACCTAATGCAATAAAGAGCACACTCACTAATTGGGCAACGCGAATACTGCCCAGGTATAGACTATCCGTTCTCATGGCTTCAATGAAAAATCTCCCAAATGAATACCACACAAGATAAAACGCTAACACATCCCCGGTCCAGTAATTTTTCAACTTACGTAAGACAAAAAACATAATTAAAAAGCCGGCAACATTCCATAAACTTTCATACAAGAAGGTTGGATGGTAATAATCGAGCCCTTCCGGTCCTATGAGGTACATATTATTCACAATAAAATCTGGGATAAATAGGTTTTCTAAAAACGCTCGACGAGCATCTAAATCAATTCCTGGAACCACACCACCGTGGGCTTCTTGGTTAAAGAAGTTCCCCCAGCGACCAAATGCCTGTGCTAGTAAAAACCCAGGAACGAGTATTTCTAAGTACTGAAATAAATTCAGGTTTCGTTTTTTTGCATAAAAGTATAGGAATACTGCAACCGCAATGATCACCCCATGAATGGCTAATCCACCTTCCCAGATATAAAAGGCACGAATCGGGTCGGATGCGTAGCGACTCCATTCAAAGATGACGTAATAAAAACGTGCTCCGGCAATTCCGGCAATTAATCCATATAAGAAGCCGTCAGACAAATCATCCGGTTTGAGTTTTAATTTGCGAACTTGATCGTACCCTAACGCCAATGCTGCAAGAATTCCTAACAAAATCATTAATGCATACATGGAGACGGAGATGGGTCCTAAATCAATAGAGTTGGGTAGTGGTTGGTAATTATGCATTGCTTTTGCCTCGTGCTTTCTTCATTTTCATCACTTTTCGTCGGTACAGCTGGGTCAAAATACCTAAACTTAGCCCTTTGCGAATCCCCAAGAAGATCACCACAAAGCCTAAGAATTGATCGGTGGAATCAAAGCGTAATACATCAAGCATAAGCCCGTACGATACACTTAGCGATAGGACCGCTGGTATTAACATGACTAATCCAAACGTTTGTAGGATAAATCCAGCTTGATAACGCACCATTAGGTCCCTAAAGATTCGATCAAACAGCGTTAACATGGTTGCATACACAACAAAATCAAACATCGATTGGTATCGAACAAAATCTAGATTACCCAAGAGTGCGGTAATAATTGATGTATTAATCAGCCACGTGACAAAAAAATCCACCATGGGATTCGTACTATAGCGATTACTTAAATCAATCACAAAACGTACTTGTCTTCTCATAATACCTTGCGTAAATACTGCCCTGTAAACGAATGATCGAGCTTTGCTACCGCTTCCGGAGTTCCTTCAGCAATCACTTCTCCACCACCGTCGCCCCCTTCGGGACCTAGGTCAATCACCCAGTCGGCCACCTTTATCATATCTAAATTGTGTTCAATGACCACGACTGTTGCACCTTTATCGACAATTGTCTGTAAGACTTCTAACAGTCTCTTAACATCATCAGTGTGAAGTCCAGTGGTCGGTTCGTCCAAAATATAGATGGTTTGTGGCGTAATTCGTTTGTGTAATTCAGAGGCTAATTTGACACGTTGTGCCTCACCACCCGAAAGCGTGGTGGCCGATTGACCTAACTTGACGTAGCCCAATCCAACCTCTTTGATCGTTTGTAAACGAGTTTTAATTTTAGGAATGTTCTCAAAGAATTCGACAGCATCTTCAACCGTCATACTTAATACATCGGCAATGTTTTTACCCTTATATTTCACTTCTAAGGTTTCAGAATTATATCGCTTTCCGTTACACACTTCGCACGGCACATAAACATCAGGTAAAAAATTCATTTCTATTTTAATCAGTCCATCACCACTACATGCTTCACAACGACCACCTTTGACGTTAAAACTAAAACGCCCTTTTTGATATCCACGTAGTTTGGCTTCGTTTGTTAGAGCGTATAAATCGCGAATATCATCAAAAACTTTCGTATAGGTCGCTGGATTACTTCGTGGCGTTCGTCCAATTGGTGATTGGTCGACATCCACAATTTTGTCAAACACTTCAAAACCAACCAGGTCTTGATGTTTTCCTGGTAGTTCTTTACGGTTATAGAGTCGTCGAGCAAGCCCCTTGTATAGCACTTCGTTGATTAAGCTTGATTTACCGGATCCTGATACTCCTGTGACAACAGTATAGACACCTGTGGGTATTTTTACCGTGACATCCTTTAAATTATTTTCGGCGGCTTTCTTTATAACCAATTGACCATTGGGTTTTCGACGTTTTTTGGGAACCGGGATTTTGAGTTCTCCGGCTAAATATTTCCCAGTAATTGAAACGGGGGAATCGATGAAGGATTGAGGGGTTCCTTGAGCAATCACTTCTCCCCCAAAATGACCAGCTGCCGGTCCAATGTCTATTAAATGATCGGCTTCCATCATCGTTTCCTCGTCATGTTCGACCACGATGAGTGTATTGCCTAAATCACGCATTGATTTTAACGTTTTAATTAGCCGAGCATTATCGCGTTGGTGCAACCCAATACTTGGTTCGTCAAGGACATATAATACTCCTGATAAACGCGAACCGATCTGAGTTGCCAATCTAATCCGCTGTGCTTCACCACCAGAAAGACTTCCAGCACGACGGTCTAAGGTCAGGTAATCTAATCCGACATCAACAAGAAAGCTTAATCGCTCTTTAATTTCTTTCATGACCAAACGGGCAATATTTGCTTCTTTTTCAGACAACGATAGTCCATCAAAAAAGTGTAAGGCACGGCGAATGGGTAAGATGGTGAATTCATGGATATTTAAGTCCCCAACCTTCACGGATAAGGCTTGTTCATTGAGTCGTTTGCCTTCGCACACATGACACGGTGATTCCGTACTAAATTCTTCAATCCAACGTCTTGTCCAGTTTGAAGTGGTCTCTTCTTTCCGACGTTCCATGCCTGTGATAAGACCCTCAAAAGGAGCAACTTTGGAGTGTTTATAGCCACTCTTCGAGGAAAAATCAAACTTGATTGGATCATCACCACCATAAAGTAAGATTAGTAACTCATCGTCTTTATACTTTTTAAGCGGTTTGTTGATATCAATCCCATAATGCTTTAATCCAATCGCGATCTGTTGGCCATATAAACTCTTAGGATCAACCGATTGTCCCATCGGTTTGAAGCCACCATTTAAGACCGAGCGGTCCATATCTAGTGCTAAATCAAGAGAGATTTGGGATTGTGTCCCAATTCCCTTACACTCCTTACATGCACCATACGGTGCATTGAACGAAAATAATCGAGGTTCTAATGCACTAATCGTAAAGTCACAATGAGGACAAGCGAAATGTTCACTAAACGTGTGCCATGTATCACCCACTTTAACTTTCGCTAACCCTTGCGCTTTTTGTAAGGCAATCTCTAATGAATCAAAGATTCGAGATCGATTTTCTTTCGTTAGTTTTAATCGGTCAATTAAAACATCAATCGTATGTTTTTTATTTTTATCCAAACTAATAGACGATGAAAATTCGACTTCTTCACCATTAATGACCCCGCGAACAAATCCCTCTTTCATCATCAACTCAATGAGCTTTTGATGTGTCCCTTTTTGTCCATTGACAATCGGGGAATAGACATAAACACGACTATCTAAATCATGGTGGTAGATGGTTTCCATCATCACCTCAATCGACTGAGCTGTGATGGGAATCTTATGGGTTGGACAGTATGCAGTACCAATCCGCGCAAACATTAAACGCAAATAATCATATACCTCCGTAACGGTACCCACGGTCGAACGAGGGTTATTTGAGGTGGTTTTTTGATCAATCGATACGGCCGGTGATAATCCTTCAATCGAATCGACATCTGGTTTATCAATGTTGCCTAAAAACTGCCTTGCGTAGGCAGACAGTGATTCGACATAGCGGCGTTGACCTTCTGCATAAATCGTGTCAAAGGCCAGCGATGTTTTACCGCTTCCAGATAATCCTGTCATCACCACCAATTGGTTACGCGGGATATCAATATCAATGTTTTTAAGGTTGTTTTCGCGTGCACCTTTAATCACGATATGTGTATTGTTCATGTCTCTCCTAGACTAATTGGTACAACTGATCTTCACTCAGAATGGCTACCCCAAGTTGATTTGCTTTATCCAGCTTGCTCCCTGCCGCATCTCCAGCGACCACGTAACTTGTGTTTTTTGACACACTGCTGGATACTTTGCCGCCACGCTCTTCAATCCACACTTGAATCTCGTCGCGTGGTTTGGATAACGTTCCCGTTATTACAAACGTCTTCCCAGATAATTCATCACTGGTTTGTGTTTGATCCATTTGGGTTTTGAGTCCTACCAACGATAACTGGGTTAACATCGAAATGTTATCAGGCTGAAAGAAGAATGATTGGACACTCTGCGCAATGATGACACCAATTTCTTCAATCTGAACGAGTTCTTCATACGTTGCTAACGAGAGCTTTTCCAACGATTTAAATTTCGTGGCTAAAACTTTAGCTACCTTTTTACCAACGTGACGAATCCCTAATCCAAATAGGAGTTTATCCAACCCCGCTTCTTTACTATCTTCAATCGCAGCAAGTAAATTGTTTACACTTTTTGTTCCAATACGTTCCAGTTCAACAACTTCATCAGCATGTTGATGAAGGGTATAAATACTGGGAATATCGGTTAATAACTTGGCCTCAAATAATTGCTCAATGAGCTTGTCACCAAGTCCATCAATATTCATTGCATCGCGAGAGGCAAAATGAATTAGCCCTTCGACAACACGAGCAGGACATGAGATGTTTTCACATCGGCTGTCGACTTCCCCTTCGGCTCGAAGTAGCGTTGAACCGCAAGCAGGACATGTAGTAATCATTGCAAAGGCAGTCGTTCCGCTCGGTCTATCGTCAAGGACAACTTTGACGACTTCAGGAATAATATCTCCGGCTTTACGAATAACAACGTGGTCCCCGACACGAATATCTTTTTCTTTAATAAAATCTTCGTTGTGTAGCGTTGCTCGACGGACTACTGTTCCTGCAACACGCACTGGACTTAAATTCGCCACAGGAGTAATGTTACCGGTTCGGCCAATTTGAAATTCAATGGATTCTAACGTTGTTGTTACCTCTTCAGCTGGAAACTTATAGGCAATTGCCCATTTGGGGGATTTAACGGTGGTTCCTAAATCCGCGTAATACTGATATTCATTGACCTTAATCACAAGGCCATCAATATCATACGCTAAACTATGGCGCTCTGCCGTCCAATGATGGACAGTACTCATTAATGACGATATGTCATGATGGAGTTGATACTCTGGGTTAATCTTGAAGCCCAAACGAGCTAAATACTGCAGTGTCTCGACTTGGGTATGACAGTTATATTCACTGGGATTGACCAGTTGATATAGGAAACAATCTAAATTTCGACTTGCGGCAATCTTTGGATCAAGTTGACGAATCGATCCTGCGGCCGCATTTCTTGGATTGGCAAACATGGCTTCGCCGTCTTGTTCTTTTTGTTGGTTTGCCTTCATGAAACTTGATTTACTCATGAAGATCTCACCACGAACGGTTAAGGAAACGGGTTCTTGCAACGTTAACGGGATCGACTTAATCGTTTTCACATTAGCGGTAATCTCTTCCCCAATCGTTCCGTCCCCTCTTGTGGCTGCTTGGACTAGCTCGCCGTTTACATAGGTTAACGAGACCGCAAGACCGTCAATTTTTAATTCTGTGACAAAGTCGGTATAACGAACGAGCTCTTTAAAAATTCGCTCACTAAAATCCATCACATCTTGTTCACTAAACGCATTACCCAAACTCATCATCAATGTGGTGTGGGTGACTTTGGTAAAGCCCTCTAAAATCTCCCCTCCGATTCGCTGACTTGGGGAGTTTTCAAGTTTCCACTCTGGATGTGTGCTTTCCATTTGGATCAACTCCTGCATCATCGCATCCCACTCTCGATCGCTAATTAAAGGTTGATCCATGACATAATACGCGTGGTTGTATTCTTCAATTTTCTTCGCTAATGCTACATAGTTTTGATACGTCATACATCCTCTTGTTTTTGAAGGGACGGATGGTCCGCCACTAATTTCTTAATTCCATAACTTACCCCAAACGCCACAGTGATAAATGCACCATCAAGACCAACCACTCGGCCTTTGCCAAACGCTTGATGAACCACTTTATCACCTAAGGTGAACAATGAGAGGCTCGGTGTTGAGGTGGTTTTTTTGACAGGTTGGGTGAAACTCGGTTGAGTAAAATTTGCTTTTCCTTTTTTCTCAAACAATGCCTCATCCATTTCTTCAATAAATCGCGAGGCAGGATTCATATTGGTTTGACCATACTGATTACGAATCGTGGAGTTTGTAATATACAAACGGTCCTTGGCGCGTGTAACGCCAACATACATTAGACGACGTTCTTCTTCAATATCTTCTTCGCTATCAATCGACCGGTATGAAGGAAAGATTCCTTCTTCGACTCCGTATAAAAACACAACACTAAACTCCAATCCCTTTGCGTTATGCATCGACATAAGTTTCACAACATCATTGCTTGGTTGTTCTTGGTCAGTAAATAAAGCCAAATCTTCTAGTATTAGCAACAGTAGTTCTTTATTCGATAACTCATCGCTAGCATATTCTGAGAACGTGGTTTTTAACTCTAGGATGTTTTCGTACCGAAATTCTCCATCATCTCCACTGTTCTCCAGCATTGCTAAGTATCCCGTTTGTTCAATAACGATATCCACCAGTTGCATTAAGCTAACGTCTTCAAGTTGTTCCCGGATAGATTCCATTATTTCATAAAACGAATACAGTGAATTGGCAATCCGAGTTGGGAAAAGCTCAAGGGCTTGTTCAGCAACCTCAGATAGACTTAAACGCATTAGAGACGCAGTTTGTTGAATTCGTTGAATCGACGAATCTCCAAGGCCTCGTTTGGGTTCATTAATGACACGTAAAAAGCTCCAATCATCTTGGGGTAACACAAGGAGGCGTAAATAAGATAATACATCTTTTATTTCTTTACGTTTAAAGAAGCCAACCCCACCATAAACAACATACGGAATGTTGACATGACGAAGTGATTCTTCGAGTCGTCTCGACAACGCATTCGCCCGGTATAAGACCGCAATATCTTGAATCGGAGTCCCTTCCATGATTAAACGTTCGATTTCACTAGCAACAAATAAAGTCTCATCACCATCGGTCACAGCGCGGTAATAGGTAATAAGAGCTCCGGGTCCGCGATCAGTCCACAGTTTCTTAGGGTGTTTTGATTTATTTTGTTGAATGACTTGATTAGCAGCGTCAAGAATCGTTTGGGTGGAACGATAATTTTGTTCAAGTTTGATAACTTTGGTATTCGGAAAACGGTCTTCAAAATCACGCAAATGATTAAAGTTGGCACCGCGGAATTTATAGATGGACTGGTCTTCATCACCAACCAAAAATACATTTTGATGTTTCGCCCCAAGAAGTAACACAAGCTTGTTTTGAACATCGTTGGTATCTTGGTATTCATCAACTAAAATGTACTGGAATTGTTCTTGATATTGTTTTAAAACAAGCGGATGGGCTTCAAAGAGTTCTAGTGTTTTATAAAGTAAATCTTCAAAATCAAGCAAATGATTGACTCGCAAATATCGCTCATACTCCGAAAACACCGTTTCTAAGGCCTCTTGGGCTTGATACGGTAAATCATACTCTACTCCTTGTTTCATATTCATGAGCATCGAAACGAGAGCCTTTGGTGACGTTGAAACGTCAATATTATTTTCTTTTAGAATCTTGCGAACAATCGATTGCTGATCGGTATCATCAATGATATTAAAGGTACTATCAATTCCTAACAAGGTGGAGTGACGGCGAAGGATTTTGACACACATCGAGTGAAAGGTGGAAATCCACGCACCGGTTTTACCCACAAGGTGTTCCACTCGTTCTTTCATCTCGCTTGCGGCCTTATTCGTGAAGGTAATCGCTAAGATATTGCTCGGCGGCACCCCAAGCGAAATCAAGTAGGCAACACGGTGAGTTAAGACTCGTGTTTTCCCACTTCCTGCGCCAGCAACAACAACAACAGGTCCATCCGTGGTTGTTGTTGCAAGATGTTGAATTTTGTTTAAAGTTGATAGGTCCAAAGTTTACTCCTAACTTTCATTATAGACCCTTTTAGGCATAAAAAAAGAAAAACGCCGGTAAAAAAACCGGCGTTTTAGAATGATGATTTTAAGGACACAATTCGGTTGTAGACCAGGCGTTTTTTCTCAAGGTCACTATCAGGATCTAAGGCAAAGAATCCATTACGAATAAACTGAAAGTGTGATTCATTATTTAATTCAAGAACAGCTTGCTCTACATAACCATGTTTAATCTCCAACGAGGTTTCATTCACCCGTTCTTCCACTGGGGCATCCCCTTCGTGAAGTAAGACATCAAACAATCTAAATTCAGCAGGAACACTGTTGATATCAACCCAGTGAATGGTTCCATTGGGTTTACGTTCATTAAAATCTGTTCCTGATTTTGTTTTAGGGTCATATGTACATCGTAGTTCAGTGATTTTGCCTGAAGCATCTTTGATGACTTCTTGACATTCAATAAAATACGCGTGACGTAGTCGAACTTCTAGTCCCAAGGATAAACGTTTCCATTTTTTATTCGGTTTTACTTCTTCAAAATCGCTTCGTTCAATATATAGTTGACGACCAAATCGTATTTGACGTTCACCTAAGGATTGATTATCTGAGTTCCATTCTCCCGTTACCCACTCTTCTTGATCGTCAGGGTAATTCGTAATGGTGACAAGAAGTGGGTCAATCACGGCCATTGGACGTCTTGCTTTTTCTTTTAAATCTTGACGTACATACTCTTCCAGCATGGCATAATCTGTGGTCCCCCCTTGCTTAGACAATCCAATCGCCAAAGCGAAATTCCAAATCGCTTCTTTGGTATAGCCGCGACGGCGCAGACCTGCGACCGTTGGCATACGAGGATCATCCCAACCTTGAACAAAACCTTCGTTGACCAAACGTTTTAAGAACCGTTTGCTCATCACGG
>CBFHOU010000012.1:0-15842 GCA_965657695.1 Bacillota bacterium
TTGTAGGATGCCTTGTTCTTTGGCTTCTTCTAATAGCGAGATGTTAACCGTCATAAATAAATCCGCTTGCGTGTCAGAACCTTCGGATAAAATTCGTTCTAACAACACATCACCACCCGCTTGAATAATATTAACTTTAATTCCCGTTTCATCTTCAAATCGGTCATAAAGCTCTTGGTCTGCATCATAATGACGAGACGTATATAAATTTACTTCACCACCTGTGGTCTCACAAGCAGCAAGAACAACAACCATCCCTAAAAGGAATGATAATACAGCTATTTTTTTCATGAAATGTTCCACCTATACATCGATTATAAATTTTATAAATAAGATAGGCAAGGGATACGATAAACTTGTTATCATGCGAAAAATGGAACGTTTACAAATTTTAAATAAAACGAGCCAGTGGACTCGTTCTTGTTTATTATGCCAAGAAAAAAGAAAGACATTAGTCTTTCTTGGTTTCCTCTTCTATTATTTTGTGGATTCGTCTTGTACAACCCATACAGCCTGTATTGGCAGTAGTTGCCTCTTGAATCGCCTCAATCGTATCATCGCCACGGCGAATCACCGCACGAATTGTTTCTTCATCAATTTGTGAACAAACACAAATGATTTTACTCATGAGCCTCAGGTTTCGCTTTTTCTGGGGCCGGTAACGTATCTTTACGGGACAAGTCAATGCGCCCTTTTTCATCAATCTTAATGACTTTGACGTTAATCTTATCGCCGAGCTTCACAACATCTTCCACATTTTCCACACGTTTGTGGTCAAGCTTCGATACGTGAACAAGGCCTTCTGTCCCACTCCATAATTCAACGAAACATCCGAATTTTTCAATTCGTTTTACGATTCCTTGATAGACGGCACCGATTTCAGCTTCTTTGGTTAAATCTTTTATGATTTGCATCGCTTTTTTAATCGGTTCCATGCTGGTGTGCATAATGAAGACTTTTCCATCTTGATCGATATCAATCTTCACTCCGTCCGCCCGTTCAATAATGCTTGTAATCATCTTCCCACCCGGTCCGATGACATCGCGGATTTGGTCAGGCTTGATGTACATAATCATAACTTTTGGAGCAAACTGGCTCACTTCTTCACGTGGTTGATTGATCGCAGAAAGCATGTTTTCTAAGATTTGAACTCGACCAATTTTAGCTTGCTCTAGAGCTTCTTCGAGGATTTGTCGAGATAACCCGGCAATTTTAATGTCCATTTGAAGTGCTGTGATTCCCTCAGCAGTTCCTGCGACTTTAAAGTCCATATCGCCAAGATGGTCTTCCAACCCTTGGATGTCTGTTAAGACCGTATAGTCCTCATCATCGGTGATCAGTCCCATCGCGATTCCAGCAACTGGTGCTTTAATCGGGACTCCTGCCGCCATCAAACTCATGGTCGATGCACAAATACTTGCTTGGGAGGTCGATCCATTTGATTCTAAGATTTCACTCACCACACGAACCGTGTATGGAAATTCTTCCTCATCCGGCATCACCATTTGTAAGGCACGTTCTCCTAAGCTACCGTGACCAATTTCACGACGACCAGGCGGGCCATATCGTCCCACTTCACCAACACTAAAACTTGGGAAGTTGTAATGATGCATGAAACGCTTTTGTTCCACTTCTTCGTTGAGTCCATCAATCACTTGATAGTCGCCTAATGCGCCTAATGTCGTAATACTTAAGGCTTGTGTTTGCCCACGGGTGAACATTGCCGACCCATGCGTACGCGGTAAAATATCAATTTGCGAATCCAGCGGTCGAATTTGAGTTGCCGTTCGCCCATCCGGACGTACTTTTTCTTTCGCGATCAAACGACGAACTTCTTTTTTGACTATCGAATCAAAAGCATTCATCGCTGAGGTCATAACATCCGCATCGGGTTCTTCACCTAAGCTTGCTTTGAGTTCTTCTTTCAAGGCATCTAAGGCGTCGCCACGACTGGATTTATCCTGGATTTGCGCAGCTTCAATGAGGCGGGCTTTATAATCACGTTCGACCATCGCTACAGTATCTGCATCTGGAGTAAATACTTCATACGGTGCAGATTCTTTACCAACCGCGGCTTTGATCTCTAAAATGAAGCCAATTAAGTCTTTAATCGCTTCGTGACCAAACATGATTGCATCAATCATATCGGCTTCACTCACTTGTTTTGCTCCCGCTTCGACCATGTTAATGGCATCAACAGTACCAGAAACAATTAAGTCAATGTCGGAGGCTTCTAATTGAGCTTTTGTCGGGTTAATAATGAATTGTCCATCGACTCGACCGACAATAACTCCCGCAACAGGGTTATTAAAGGGAATCGAGGAGAGTGTTAACGCTAAACTTGATCCAAATAACGCAGTCATCTGAGGGGAATGATCCTCATTCGATGACAAAACAGTTGCGATCACTTGAACTTCGTTTTTATAATCATCAGGAAATAATGGACGCAGTGTACGGTCGATCAAACGCGCTGTTAAAGTTTCTAATGTGCTAGGACGTCCTTCACGTTTAAAGAACCCCCCTGGAATTTTCCCAGCAGCATACATTTTTTCATTATATAACACGAGCAACGGGAAGAATCCGAGATGCGATCGCTTCGTGGAGGCTTGCGCCACACTTAAACAAACGGTGTCATTAAATCGGACAAAAATCCCACCATCTGCTTGCTTTGCTATTTCACCATATTCCACCGTCAAGGTGCGGCCGGCGAAGGCCTTCGTAAAGGTTTGTTTCATATTTTCTCCATCTGTTACATCTTACCATAGGACAAGGGTGTCCTAAAAAAAGAAAAACACTTGTAACAAGTGTTTATCGGCGTAATCCTAATGCTTGAATTAAATTGCGATAACGGTTGATGTCTTTGCCTTGTAAGTAACGAAGTAAATTACGTCGGTGACCAATTTTCTTCAACAATCCACGGCGTGAATGAAAGTCATGAATATGAGTTTTTAAGTGATCATTTAAGACTTCAATCTCTTTGGTTAATACCGCGATTTGTACTTCAGGCGATCCAGTGTCGCCTTCTTGGCGAGCAAATTCCGTCATAATCGCTTGTTTTACATCTTTAGTTAACATTATTTTCTCCTTGTTTAACTGTCGCTGCTAATCAGCGTGAAGGGTTGGAGGACCACATCACAACGAGTAGAGCCGAAAATCATTGTACTTGATATTAGCTTGATTGTAAAGCAAGAATCCGGGTTTTTGCAGTGGAAATGTCTCGGTGAATTTGGGCAACAAGATCATCGACGGAGGCGAATTTCATTTCATCACGAATTCTCGAAAAGAATTCGACGTCCACTAATGAATCATATAAATCGCCATCAAAGTCTAATACATGCACTTCAATCGTGCGTTCATTACCCGCCCCAAAGGTCGGATTATACCCTATGTTACAAACTCCGTAATTCGAGTGGCCGTCAACGGTAAAACGTACCAAGTACACACCACCTAATGGAATTAAGTAGGGGTATTTCAGGGCAATATTGGCCGTCGGAACGCCAATCAATTTACCTCGGCCTTTGCCATAGACAACACGCCCCGAGACTTTATAGGGACGACCGAGTAATTGGGTTGCGGGTTCAATCTGCCCTTCTCGAAGATGTCTTCTGATTAATGACGCAGCAACACGAACCCCATCTAAAGCCCGTTCATGAAATTCAATGGCCTCAATGAGATGATTCGAATCTGGCCCAATCGTATGAACGGTTCCTTGGCCCCCTTTCCCATAGCGGTTATCATCCCCAGCAACCACCAATTTGACATTTAAAGGAAGTAAAAATTCTTCCACAAATTGTTGATGTGACAAACTTGCAACTTGTGTTGAAAATTCAATTACAAACAAATAATCAATTCCGAGTTGTTCACACACTTGAGCTTTAATTTCTAGCGGTGTTAAATACGATTCTTCTTTTGCTGGACTTAAGACAAAACTAGGTTTGGGATAAAACGTCACGATACCTGACGCTAAGTTTCGTTTTTTGGCTTCTTTAATCGTCGTTTGAATTAAATCTTGATGAGCAACATGAACGCCATCAAAAAAACCTAGGGCAACGGCAACCCCTTTGTCCACGGCTTCAAACGGTTGTTGATAGGTTAGATGATTAATCTTCATAGACAAAGACTCTCGATGGAATGACCATCTCTCCTTTCGCTTCATATATCGCAAGGGCACGTTCGCGGCGAAACACCACTGAACCACTGACCCCATATACATTCTCTAAAGGCTTGCCGTGAAAGATCGCTAATGCCGTATCTTCATCGACTTCTTTTATCGGATAGGGTAACGCGTCTTCAATCGATAACATCGGTGTATCCATCGTTAATTGGTCGAGTGGAACCGCATCTTTGATCTGAAAGCGACCACTATGGCTACGGCGTAAGCGGGCTAAATGCGCTGGGAGGCCAACTTCCTCCGACAAATACTGAACCAAGGAACGTATATAAGTGCCTTTGGATACCACGAGATCGAGTTCAATCGACGCTTCTTGTTGGTCAAAAACCAAATCACCAGCCGTGACCTTTAATACACGCATTGGACGCTCATCCACATCGACTTCAATGCCGCGGCGTGCATATTCATACAGTTTTTTGCCATCGACTTTAATGGCCGATACTTGCGGAGGCTTAAGTTTTGTTATTGTGGTTAATCGAAGAATGGCTTGGTTCAATTTGGGGACATCGCTTACCGGCTGATATGCAGTCGTATCCCCCGCGGCATCTAAGGTGGTTGTTGACCGACCAAAGGAAATCACAGCTTGATATCCTTTATCCGATTCTTCCAAATACGGAATGATTTTTGTTGCTTGCCCAAAACACAAAACCAATACCCCTGTTGCATCAGGATCGAGCGTTCCGGTATGACCGATTTTCTTTTGATTAAAAATTTTACGCGCTTTGTTCACCACATCATGTGAGGTCATTCCAGCGGGTTTATCGACAATTATGACACCGTTCATATTGTTACAATCGCTAACGTTCCAACTACAAAACAGTAAATTGCAACCCAGTGAAGTTTACGGGCCTCAACGATGCGAATAAACGAACCAATCATAATATATGTTCCTGAGGCTGCGGTAAGTAAATAAACCATTTCCCACCCGGTAAAGGCCATCACAGTATCCGCAGATACGATACTCCACGCCCCTGCTGCGATTGAAATTGGAATATACATCATGAGGCTAAATCGGAGTGTTGAAGAAAATTCCAATCCGCGAAATAAGCCCATAATCGTGGTTAATCCACTGCGGGACAATCCTGGTATAATCGCCACTGCTTGTGCCACACCGATCAGGGATGCATCTGTATAGTTAATATTTAATCGCGTCGTTTGAGCACGACGGTGAATGATGAATAATAAAACGCCAGTCATCAAAAGCATAATACCCACGACTGCTGGGGTGGCGAATTGTTCCACCACATCAGCGAGCAAAAGACCTGCGACGAGTGCAGGCACTGTGGCAAGACCCACTTGGATAATGTAATGAATGTGAGGTTTATCTTGTTGCTTCATTTCGCCAACGGCACTTTTTACAAGCGTAAAGATGAAGGTTTGATAATAAGCGATAACGCCCAATAACGAACCTACATTCACAAAAGCTTCAAAACTAAGACCGGGTTGATCCACGCCAAACCAATGTTTAGCCAAGACTAAATGCCCACTTGATGAGATGGGTAGGGGTTCGGTTAAGCCTTGAAGTAGTGCAAGTACTAGTTCTAATAAGCGTTCCATGAAGTTATTGTAGCACTAGGACAAAAAAAATAAGAGATGAAATCATCTCTTATAATTGGGCTTCGATTAATTCAACCAACTTCGGTTTTGGCATAAATCCAACTTGACGTGCCACTTCTTTGCCATCTTTGACAACGAGTAAGGTTGGAATGTTACGAACCCCAAATTCAACCGCTGTCTTTTGATTTGCATCGACGTCAATTTTGACAATTTTGAAGTCACTGCGCTCATCCGATAATTGTTCTAAGATTGGCGCAATCATTTTACATGGACCACACCAGTCAGCATAAAAGTCAACTACGGTGACGCCCGATTCTACTTGTTCTTTAAAGTTGCTATCTGTCGCGTATACTAACATCTATATATCCTCCTTAACGACCACATTAATCGTACGTTATTTTGGGTTAGACTTCAACTTGAATGCACTATTTGAAATGCACAACTGTGACACCTTGACCGCCTTCGGCCGGTTCGCCGTAATGAAAGTGATCGACACCAGTTTGTCGCTTTAATAATTCTTGAACCCCTTGACGAAGTGCGTGTGTCCCAAACCCATGAATGATGCGAGCTTGTTTAAGGGTTCCAGTTAAGATATCATCCAAGTATTTTTCTACTTCAATCATCGCTTCTTCAAAACGAACTCCGCGGATATCTAGTTCGGCTTTCACTGTTTTGGCTTGGTACTTCATGACTGATTTGGGTTTTTTTTCCTCTTGCGTTTGTTTACGGAGTTCACTCGCATGAACACTTAAGGTCAAGATCCCCATTTGGATTTGGTATTGATTATTGGGCAACACTTTATTAACGACAGCTGATTGATTGTAGGTGGCTACATACACAGATTCTTGAGGTTGATATTTAAGAATTTGTGGGCTGCTTGAAGCTGATTCAGGCAAACGCTCTTCAAGCCTAGCTTTTGCTTCTAACACCTCGTGATGTTTAATTGTTGACGAGGCTTTCAGTTCTTTTACAACCGCATCGAGTTCGGCTTTGAGTTGTTGAATCTCATCT
Organism: Bacillota bacterium; assembly: GCA_965657695.1. Classification (GTDB taxonomy): domain Bacteria; phylum Bacillota_I; class Bacilli_A; order MAG-NZ; family MAG-NZ; genus M30B81. Next base: position 6,740 of record CBFHOU010000012.1, read on the forward strand.
TGAATGATTTGTTGTTTTTCTTTTTCAAAGTGCAAGCGTTGCGTTTCAATGCCTTGTACCTTCTGCGCTAAGCTTTCTTGCGTGAGTTCAAGTTCTTGTTGTTGATTGAGCATTTCATTGTTTAATGACTCATAACGAGCCTTGGCTTGTTTGAGTTCTTCGGTTAATGATGCGAGGTGTTGTTCCTCACTCGCGGTGCCTTTCGTTGCTTTGGTAAGGACTGTGGCATCCATGCCAAGTTTACGGGCAATCGCCACCGCATTACTTGCCCCCGGTAAACCAATCGATAATTGGTAGGTTGGACTTAAGGTTTCCACATTGAATTCGGTGGAGGCATTGGTGACTCGAGGGTCAATTGATGCAAAGCCTTTGAGTTCGGAGTAATGCGTAGTTGCCAACAAGGTGACCCCTTTATCAAGGAAAAATTCAGCGATTGCAATCGCGAGCGCTGCGCCTTCTTTAGGGTCCGTCCCCGAGCCCAACTCATCCAGTAAGACCAGACTCTTCGGGCTGGATTCGTTCATAATCCGAATAATGTTGTTCATGTGAGACGAAAACGTCGACAAGGATTGTTCAATGGATTGCTCATCACCAATGTCAGCAAATACACTATCAAAATAAATCGTTTGTGAGCCTTCGTTGACCGGGAGTAAAAATCCACTTTGTGCCATGACCGAAAGTAACCCAAACGTTTTAATCGCCACAGTTTTACCCCCAGTATTGGGGCCAGTAATTAAAATGGCTTGAACGCCATCGAAATAAATATCATTCGCAACAACAGTGTCCTTGTTTAATAAAGGATGACGGGCTTGTAGTAAACGAATATGATCTCCAAATTGAACGGGCACACAGTCATGTAAGATGCCATAGTGAGCTTTCGCAAATAAAACGTCCAAGTGGGTCATCATCACTTGGTTGTACTCGATCTCATCAGCAAATGGAGCCAATTGAATCGATAAGGCTTTACAAATGGCATCGATTTCGTCCGCTTCTTTTCGAATCCATTCGCGCATTGTATTCTCTAGCGCCATGACAGATTCTGGTTCGATAAAGAAGGTTTCTCCGGAGCTCGAGACATCTTGGACATTCCCCTTGACCAAATGCTTGGCTTCCGCCTTGACAGGTATTACAAATCGATCATTACGTTTGGTCACGATTGCATCGCTGATGTATTTGCTATACGTGGATAATGCTTTTTGGACCTGCTCTTGAATCTGTTTATGGATGGTGGTGATTTGACGACGAATCCGGGAAAGCTCAATCGATGCCGTATCCAAAAAATTCCCTGATTCATCCACGGTATTCATCAATATAGTAAATAATGATTCTTGATAACGAATTTGTTGAAAGAAGGAATCTAGTGTCGTTGGTCGTTCGGGTAGTTGTGTGAGGCGATTATAATATGCAATGGCTTTTTTGGCCGCACTATAATGCATCGCAAGGGCTCGAAAATCCAACCCACTTAACATTCCTTCCGCTTTTAACCGTTTGGTTATCATTGTGGTGTTCGTTAAATCTTCTACATTTAGCATGCCCAGACGCTGCAGACATAGCCAAGCCGCTTTGGTTTCATCATGGGCGGTTTGAATCTCAATAGGCGTATAAAAAGGAGTCACTTTTTGGAGGAGTTCTTGCGCCATAGATGTCGTCGCAAAGCTGGCAGCTTCGGTTAAGACTTTATCGAATTCTAACGTTATTAAGTCGTTTTTCATGTCGTTTTATTTTATCAAAAGCAGTGATAGAATGACATGTATGAATAAGGTCCTGAAACTAACAAGTCCACAACTAGAACTGCTGGAGGAAGCCTACCCTTCCTTTTTGACTCGTTATCAACACTCACCGATACGTAGTCACATTCGTCTAACCGACTGCGTGATTACGCTCTACCATTCTGGGTCTGTAGTGTTTCAAGGCAAAGAAGCGGATGCATTTTATCAACAATGGAACTCCTTAACGATGACTTCGTTTCAACCCCATATTGGGTCGGATGAAGTCGGTACAGGGGATTTTTTTGGACCAATGGTGGTCTGTGCTGCCTTCGTGAGTGCAGAACATGAAGCGTATTTAAAAACGTTAGGTGTTGGCGACAGCAAAGGCCTGGATGACACGATGATTGAGAAAATTGCCGTGATGATGATTCCGCTCATTCCGCATCGCCAAGTGGTCTTAATGCCGGAATACTACAATAAGTTTTATAGCAAACATCCAAACTTAAATGTGTTAAAAGCATTTCTTCATAACCGGGCTCTTGTAGAGCTCGCTGCCCAAATCCCAGGGGTGCCAATTATCATGGATCAGTTTGTTCATGAGGCTAAATATTATGAATATTTAGAGATGCAAAAAACGGTCCAACGAAACATTCAGTTTCATACAAAAGCAGAAAGTAAGTTTATGGCCGTCGCCGCAGCAAGTGTATTGGCTCGCTACTACTTCTTGCAGTCATGGCGGGTAATGGAACAATCCGCCGGGATTCGATTGCCCAAAGGAGCAGGAGCTGAAGTTGAGCAGGTTGCCAAACGATTCTTGTCATCCATCGAAAAAAGCGAATGGGACAAGTACGTCAAACTCCACTTTAAAACCTTAGAAAAAATCAACCTAGCAGGTTGATTTCTTTTATTTTCTCTTCAAATTCTTGCGGTAATTCGGTGGTGAAGGTCATGGCCTCTTGACTGGTTGGATGAATCAAGGTGAGTGTTGTCGCATGTAAATACTGTCCATAATCAGTATTATCTTTTTTGCGACCATACAAGGGATCACCTACCACTGGGTAACCAACGTATTTTAAATGGACACGGATTTGATGAGTTCGACCCGTTTCTAATTTACAGCGAAGTAGCGAATGTGCCGGATATCGTTCCACCACACTAAACCACGTTACAGACGGTTTACCACTCGCCACAACATCCATTTGAAGTCGATGCTGTGGATGACGCCCAATCGGGGCATCAATGCGTCCCTCATTGGTATCTACGACCCCATGCACTAACACGAGGTATTCACGTGCCATTGATTTGTTGGAGAGTTGGTCTTGCAAGTGATGGTGCGCATGATCATTTTTAGCCACCACCAGTAACCCGGAGGTATCTTTATCAATACGGTGAACGATCCCCGGGCGAAACTCTCCATTAATCCCGGATAAATCACTCAAGTGATACAGCAATGCATGAACTAAGGTGTTTTCATAATGACCTGGGGCTGGGTGAACCACCATTCCACTTGCTTTATTAATGACTGCGAGGTCTTCATCTTGATACACGATATCAATATCGATGTTGGTTGGGGTTAGGGTCATTGGTACATCTGGTAATTCCTCATATTCAATGACATCCCCAACTTTGACTTCAAAGCTTGCTTTCACAATTTCATCATCAACAAAAACAAGTCCCGATTGTATCATCTTTTGGACTTTCGCACGGGATAACCCTAGCTCACTGGCTAAGGCCTTATCAATTCGGTTCGCTTGTTTGACGAGTAGTGTGTTCAAATAAAAAGACTCCTATAAAGAATACGACCAGTCCTACGTTTAAAGCACTGTCGGCAACATTAAAGACGGGAAAATCATACCCAAAGATATACACATCAATAAAATCAACCACCCCGCCCAAGCGAATGCGGTCCATAAAATTACCTAAGGTTCCGCCAATCATTAAACTCAGGCCAATACTATGCCATGGTTGATTCTTTTGAATCGCATCTCGTAGTAAATAGATAAAAAAGCCCATGGCGAGGATGGTTATGACAATAAATAACCCAATTTGACCTTCTAAAATCCCCCACGAAGCCCCGGTATTAAATTTACGGGTCCAGTAAAAGACATTCGGGATAATCTCACGCGATTCAAACATCGCAAAGTTTGCCACAAACCATAATTTAGTCACTTGGTCGAATAAAATGATCAGCGCAATAATCGCAAGGCTAAGAAATATCATAGAATCCCCCATATAATGCCGGGAATCATTACCACAAGACTCAAGACGTAGTAGGTCATGAAGACATATCGAGGCTGATTCGAGACACGGTTTGTAATTTGATAATCCAGCATAAACAACGTGAATGCCAACAGTATTGATAGTATCACTAATGTGATCCAGTAGCCAATACCTTGATATAGCGCATAAAAGGTCATCAAGTTAATCACAATGATATAAGGGCTCAATAAATAAAATCCCGTTTTAAGCGTCCCTTTGAATATTCGAGCCCCAAGTTGATCACCAGCGGCTTCAACAAACTCGTGAAAACGCGTGAATTCTGCATTCAATCGTTTCATGTAATTTCACTCAAATAGGCCAACGCTTCTGAAAAACTCGCCACCATAATCAGTTTCATGTCACTGTCGAGACGGTCCAGTTCAGCTCGTGCTTCCGGATAGTCATACACCGGGATGAAAAAGATATCGACCCCGTCACGAGCTGCCGCAATCACTTTTTGCGCCGCCCCACCAATCGGCCCAACAAATCCACCAGCGGTAATCGTTCCCGTACCTGCGATATGATAGCCCTTGGTAATATCGTCTTCGGTTAATCGGTTATATAAGTTAAGGGTTTGTAATAATCCCCCACTGCCACCTTGAATGTTTGCATCAACAACTTCATAGCCTATCGCGGTATCCACGATGACATATTCTTCGGCAATCGTAATACCAAAAAAGCCCTCTTCATTACGTCGAAGAACTACATCACCATTAATAGTCATTTCCTCAAGACCCTCTATGGCATTCATAAATTGATCGAGTGAAGTAACGGGTTCGTTGTCCAGCGTTGTAATCAACGTACCAATCGACAGTGGTACCGATTCACCGCGAAAGATAACTCGAAGACCCTTAAACTCATAGGTGATATCAACATTAGCTGCTTCAAAGGCCTGAATAATACTTGCGGTAATGCTCGCTTCATATTGAATTCGGCCACGTTCATTGAGTTCACTGGCGGGTATATTGATTACCGACACGGGACGCGGACGAATATCCACCCCGACAGCTCCATCGGCAATAAACCGTGTTAACAAGGTGTGCTCGTCCAAGGAGTAGATAAAAACCGTCGAAATTTGACCTTCGACGGGAAAGCTCTCTTCCAAGACGATCCGATTTTCAACTTCAATCAAACCACCTGGAATACTAATGTCATAGTCTCGACGTATCGCTACGCCAACGATGAGAAAAAATATATTAACAAATCCGATGAGCGGTTTCATACGTCAATCGATACGTTCACTTCAGGAATTTGACGTGTTTTAATTCCTGCCGAATCAAACATACGCTTGGACGCGATGGTCATCTCTTTATCCGCATATTTATCACTGGCATACACAACTTCACGAATACCTGATTGAATAATTAATTTTGCACATTCATTGCAGGGAAATAAATTGACATACAACGACGCCCCTTGCAACGAGGTTGTCGCATTCAAAATGGCGTTGGCTTCCGCATGAACCACATACGCATATTTTGTATCCAAAAAGGACCCGTCATGAACCCATGGAAAAGCGGCATCATCCACGCCCATTGGAAAACCGTTATAACCGATGCCAACGATTCGTTTATGCTGATTGACGATGCATGCACCAACTTGTGTATTCGGGTCTTTACTACGCAAACGCGATAAGCTCGCGACCCCCATAAAATATTGATCCCAATTAATAATCATGTTGTCACCACGTCGTTATTGTAGCATAGCAAATAAATAAAAAAGTCCCCTAGAGGACTTCAACTTTACAATCGGGTTTTTCATCGACAGACGCTAAGGCTTTGCGAAGTTCCTCTGTCATGTTATCCGGATGAATGTGGCAACTAGACGTACAAATCTCGCAGCTTAAGACAGGAACTGCGCCTTCAGGATACGGCGTACGACCGTTCATCACGGTGCCCCATAAGTAAAGACCTACCATACCAACGAGTAAGGCAACGGCAATTAAAGTTGACATATTAGGACTCCTTTCGCTCATCGGGGCGTGCTAACCCCAAATCGATATGGCAATAGCCATTCGGGTTTTTATCCAAATACTTTTGGTGATAACTTTCCGCCTCATAAAAGGGGCTTTCTGGTTTCAATTGTACCACAATCGGTTTGTCATATTCGGCTTGCTTGCTCGTAATCCAAGTGGCAATCTTTTGTAATTCTTCTACTTTTGAGGTATAAATCCCGGTCCGATATTGAACCCCGCGGTCGTTCCCTTGTTTGTTGACACTCGTAGGGTCAATGATGCGAAAGTAGTGATCTAGAATCAATTCTAATGCTAGGTCTTCATAATGAATTTCAACAGCTTCGGCATGATTGGCGATGCCGTAGCAAACTTCTTCATAGGTCGGATTGGCTTTGTTGCCATCAATGTAGCCAACGCGTGTTGAAATAACCCCTTTTAGCTGGGCAAAATACGCTTCGACTCCCCAAAAACAGCCACCGGCTAAGATAATTTTATTCATGGTCTTCCTCGTTATAATAATAGCCCAATTGATGATTTGTTAAGACTAAGATGTCTTGGGTGCTACGAACCGGAACAATCGGGATGACACGTTGCTTCATTTGTCGATCAAACAGCAACTCAATCAAACTGGAATCCGTATCCGTTACGCCACGATTTAATAATAAGTAATCTCGTGGTTCGTTGAAATACACATCCCAATGACTACACCCTATCGTACCACTTTTTTGTGTTAAGTAGGTCCGGAGTGCTTGGTCGGATTGATTCATGATAAAGCCTGTTTTATTCATATATTGTGCCATTTTATGTTTGTTCATCCAGCGTACACTATCCGGATGAAGGGTAAATGTCTTAGACAAAGGAATTAAACGAAAGGTCGACGTTTTTTCTTTGAGTAAGGATTGTAGAACTGCTCGTTCACAGCCTAGACTCATGGATGGCAGTTCATAATATGTCATGACCCACTGATGCGCTTGGTTTCGGACTCGGTAGCGTTTCATCTGTGCCAAGGCGACATCCACATCGGTAACCACTTCAAGGGGACGAGGCGGATAATACAGCTCATTGGATGAGCGCATTTGTTCTAATGCGCCTATGACATCCTTTGTGTCACAACCTCGAACAACATGTATGGTAAGCTCACTAAATGGCTCATCCGCAATGCTACGAATGGTTGCCACTATTTTATTCAATCTTCGTTTATCGGTGGTTGCCACATGAAGATAGACACCCTCCACAAAACGGTACACCGGAATCTCTACGGTTTTCACCAGTATCGGGAGATACCGATCACTTACTGACACATACACGACACTGTCTATTGAGCGAACCTCCGGCATAGCTTGAATCGGATAGCAACCGTATGGGTCCACCTGGTATGTGGGTACAAGGTGTGGTGTGTATTTCATTTCTTGAAATGCTTCTTCACCAACAGCTTCATTCATGCCAGAGCGACGTAACCAGTCTTCGTACACGGCAAGTTTAGATTCATTCACCGATGCTTCTAACACAATGTCGATACTTTGAGCCATCAACAAGATGCTAGCAGGCAATGGATGAAAGTCGTCTTGTTGAATCAATAGTAATCCTTGTTTTAGTGGATAAATATGCAAGTATTGATGAGAAAATGGTGTGTCTTGATATGGGTTTTGAATCGTTTCTGCATGCGTAATACTCACAAGTTGCTGTTGCTCGTATGCCTCTTGAAGAATGGAGTCGAGGGAATGAAGTGGTTTTTCATAGACTCGGCCCTTCACGACGCGATACAAAACGCGCAACGAAAAATCCACGACGTAAACATCCACCAATCCAGGTTGAAGTTCGTCGTGGCGGCTGAGATTCGCCAAGTGATGGCGAACGAGATCCATTATTCCACCTGATCTAGCAGTAATTGAGCCAGTAGCAAGTATTTTGTGGCAACGGCCGCAAAATTCACACTTAATTCTTGGGAGAGTCCAATGTCATCTTTATACCAAGCGACATTATGCCATTGTAAGGCTTGAAACGTGCGCCACAAGGTTAAGCGCTTCATTTCGTCTTGGTTTGGTGTACGGCCTAAATAAACGGGCAATAAGGACGTCGCATGAGCAAAGTCAATGTTGCCAAAACATGCGATGTCATACATTGGGTCATTATTTCCCGCAAATTCCCAGTCAAGTAAATAAGTTTTGTGTCCAGCTTGAAGAAAATTGGAACGTTGTGCATCGTTATGGCATGCCACCTTAGGTTGAGCTTCTAGAAAAGATTGAAATGTTAAGAATTTGGCTTTTGTTGCTTTATATTCATCGGATTGATGCTGATGATATGACTCATACAAGTCTAATCGGCCAAATGGGTCATAATCATTCGCAAAGCGAACACTGGAATCATGCAGTTCGTGAAGGACACTTGCAGCTTGATCGAGCATTAAATCAGGTAGTTGAGAAAACGGGGTTCCCTCAACATACTCGGCAAGTTTAAATCCATTGGAGGTGTCCATTAGAACCGTTTCGTTATTAATTCCTAGGGATCGAATCGCTTCAATCGCTTTTAGTTCAATGTGACGGTCAACAAATTGATCGGCATTTTTACCAGGGATTCGAAAGGTAAACGTTTCGTTTGCCTTTTCAATCACATACATCTGGTTACTCATTCCGCCCATTAAACGTTCCACAATTTGAACTTCTTCGTCGAGATAGGACGCAATTTTCGTTTGAATTTCGTTCATGATTAGCTCCTTGTAAAGTGACGTCTGTTGAAGACTCTGCATCGCAATGCTGCGGTGAGAGTACGTATCTTTTTCACGTCGTGTGGCTTGGCCAAATGTTTTACCAATGGCCTCTATATAAAAAATAGTATCATACCCAAAGCCCTCACTTCCGGCTTCTGGCACTAGATATCCTTCGACTTCCCCGCGGCAGGTCATAAAGCGACCATCGGGCGACGCCAGGGTGACAACACTGACCATCGTCGCCCTTGATTTTGGTTGTTTAATGGTTGCTAGGACCTTGGCACGGTTCGCTTCATCCGTGCCTTCCACCGCAAAGCGAGCGGAATAAACGCCTGGCGCGCCGTCCAGCTCATCAATACAAAGTCCGGAGTCGTCAGCAATGACCCAGGACTGCAACCTTTTTGCGGCCGTTAAGGCTTTGATTTCTGCATTCGCTTCAAAGGTTGTTCCGGTTTCTTCTGGCGCATCATACCC
>CBFHOU010000013.1:0-14101 GCA_965657695.1 Bacillota bacterium
TGGCTAGTACCGAGGCCGAAGCCGAGACAACAAGTTCCTGTTCGGAATATTTTTTTGCTTGGAAGAACTTTTTCATTCGCGACCCCCTGCCATGGCGACCCCGAGTTCTTGTTCACTGACATTGGCAGCATCAAACTCACCCATATGGCGACCGTCGTACATCACAATAATACGGTCCGACACATTCATGACTTCTTCTAATTCTAAGGAGATGAGTAATACCGCTTTGCCAAGATTTCGTTGCTCAATCAATTGATCATGGATGTATTCAATGGCTCCTACATCCAATCCTCGGGTGGGTTGGACAGCAATCAGTAAGTCGGTATCACGAGCAATTTCTCTGGCTACAATCGCTTTTTGCTGGTTTCCCCCACTCATACTTCGAGTCGTTGTCAATGGACCACGCCCAGAACGAATGTCAAATCGCTGTATCATGTCTTCCGCAAATTCACGGATCGGTCCAAATTGTAAAAACAATCCTTCTCGCATTGGTGAATCAAAATAGGTTTGTAAGATGAGGTTGTTTTCTAAGGAGTAATCCAAGACCAATCCATGCTTATGACGATCCTCTGGAATGTGCGAGACCCCTAAACGATTTCGCTCACGGATTGATTTACCAATTAAATTCTCCCCGCGTAGAAGCACTTCACCTGACGAATCACGAAGTCCCGTAATGGCTTCAACGAGTTGAGTTTGTCCATTGCCTTCAATTCCAGCAATACATACAATTTCTCCACGACGCACAGTAAACGAAACATCAGAGACGACATCTTTATTAATACGATCATCATGAACCGTTAAATGGCTCACAGACAAAACCGTTTCACCCAACTTGGCATCGGGTTTATCAATCGCAAAGCTGACTTTACGACCCACCATCATTTCTGCCATTTGATCAATCGAGGTATCGTGAACTTCAACCGTCCCGACACCAACTCCTTTGCGTAACACCGTGACTCGGTCTGCAATGGCTTTGATCTCGTGAAGCTTATGGGTAATGAGTATGATGGTTTTCCCTTCAGCAGCCAGTCCGCGCATCACTTCAATCAGCTCATGGACTTCTTGGGGCGTAAGTACGGCAGTGGGTTCATCAAAAATTAAAATATCAGCATTACGGTATAACATCTTCAAGATTTCAGCTCGTTGTTGCATCCCAACACTAATATTTTCAATCTTGGTGTTCGGGTCGACCTTGAGTCCATACCGAGTGGAGACCTCTTGAATCCGTTGAATCGCATCATCCATTACTATAAGGCCATTTTTGGAATCTTCTTGGCCAAGAACAATGTTTTCAGCGACCGTAAAATTATGCACTAACTTGAAATGCTGGTGCACCATTCCGATTCCTAAGCGTGTTGCATCATTCGGGTTGTCAATATGAACCTCTTGACCATTGACATGAATTGAACCGGCATCCGGACGATATAAGCCAAATAAAATGCTCATTAACGTACTTTTCCCTGCTCCGTTTTCACCGAGTAGCGCATGAATTTCACCCGGTTTTACTTGCAGCGTCACGTTATCGTTTGCCACAACTCCCGGAAACTCTTTACGAATGTTTCGCATTTCAATGATGTATTCCATATAACCTCTTGTTCCAATTATAAACTACTGACAAAAAAAAAGGCGACCGAAGTCGCCTTTTTTAACGGAATTATCCGATAGTTGCAGCACTTGGATATTCGCTTGCGGATACGCCAAGTCCATTCAGGAATGTTGCTAATTCAGCTGCACTTGCAGGAACACTGAGTGATCCATCTGCAACTTGTGCATACAGTGCACTATATTCAGAGGCTGAGAATTGATTGAAACGTGAGAAGTCTTCAGGTAGACCTACTCCTTCATTACTTGCCCCTTTGATTTGTTGGATTCCACCTGGGAATGATCCATCTAACCATGCTTGTAGTGCTTGTTGGACAGCGTTACCTAATTCTTTTTTCGCTGACGTAATTACAGTTTCTGATTGAGCTGATTGATCAACGTCAACCCCAATAACCGAGGTTCCCGCTTCTTCCGCTGCTGACATAACGCTGTTACCAGCACCACCAGCGGCAACGAAGATCACTTCAGTTCCTTGTACATACCAAGCAGCTGCGGCATTTTTGTTGTTATCGCTTGGATCAAAGTTTCCTAAGTACGCATAACGAGAATCATCTAATTGAATATCAACGCCTTCTTCTTGAGCGGCATAGAATGCCCCAGCGACGAAGCCTACGCCGAATTTAACAACCGCAGGAACGGCAACACCACCTAAGAATCCTAATTGAGTATAGCCATCTTTAACGGCTGCATATCCAGCTAAGAATCCAGATTCATGTTCATCGAATAAAATCGATAATGTGTTATCAGCAATATTGTACGTTGCATAATCACCAGCATGTGGGGTTCCATCAATTAAGACGAAACTTACATCTGGATATAAGTCTTGCGCTTGATAAATCGCAGGTTCGAATAGGAATCCTGGGGTAACGATAATTTCAGCTCCCCCTTGAACCGCTAAATCAATTGCGTCTAAATAAGCTGCATCTGATACTTCTAGTGGACGATAGTAACGGTGAGTAATGTCATTTTCTTCAGCGAAAGCAACAATACCTTCCCATGTACCTTGGTTAAATGAACGGTCATCCACATCCCCAACGTCAGTAATCATCGCAATACGAAAGCCTTCGTCTTCTGTTCCACAAGATGCGAGTGTTACAGCAAGTCCGAGAGTCAATAATAACGCTAATACTTTTTTCATTGCATCCTCCATATGATTTGAATTTAGTATAACAAGGATTAACGTAAAATTAACAGCGAGTTGAAACACATTTTAAAAAATTTACATGACTCTTTGACTCTCACTTGATATCTGGCGATATCCTCTTCCTAATTGTGCGATAATGACGATGGAGGTATCTATGAAAAATTTCGATGTCATCGTCATTGGTGGAGGACCTGGAGGGTATGTGGCAGCGATTAAAGCTGCACAACGCGGATTAACCACCGCGTTGGTTGAAAAAGAGTCCATTGGTGGTGTTTGTCTAAACTGGGGATGTATTCCCACCAAGACATTACTTAAAAGCGCCAAAGTATTGGATCAAACGAAACATGCATCGAGTTATGGCGTGCTCCTCGATAAGTCATCCATTCAAGCGGATTTACCCGCCATGATTCGCCGTAAAAATGGGGTCGTTCGTAAATTAACCACGGGCGTAAAATATCTACTCGAAAAAAATGGGGTCACTATTTTTATGGGGACGGCAACGGCCAAGGATGCGTCGACCATCGAGGTTGAGGGGGAAGCACTCACGGCCAAACACTTTCTTCTTGCAACGGGAGCCAGTGTCTTTATTCCACCGATTCCAGGATTACACGAAGCTATGGAATCTGGCATGGCTATGACGGCCAAGGAAGCGTTAAACCTCGACCAAATCCCGGAACATATCGTTATTATTGGCGGTGGGGTGATTGGCATTGAATTCGCAACGATTTACAATCGACTTGGGAGTAAAGTGACCGTTGTTGAAATGCTACCGGAAGTTTTGATGACGGTAGATGGTCAAGTCAAAGAAGCATTCTTAAAAATCATGAAAAAAGATGGGGTTGAGTTCATGACCTCAACCGCGGTAAAAGAAGTCAAAAACGGCGTTGTAGTAGAAAGCAATGGAGAACAACAAACCATAACGTGTGACCGTATTTTGGTCGCAACCGGGATGCGTCCTAATATCAAAGGATTTGAAGCATGGAATCTTGCTGTTGAAAAAGGTGGCGTAAAGACGAATGAGTTTATGCAAACATCATTACCTCATGTATATGCCATTGGTGATGTGACGGGTCAGTTTATGCTCGCGCATGTCGCAAGCCATGAAGGGTTAACCGCAGTTGATCACATTACGGGACGAAACCATCCGATGGATTACACCAAAATTCCAAGTGGCATTTATACGTTCCCGGAAATTGGGATGATTGGCGTCACGGAAGAACAAGCCAAGGAGCAGGGTATCCAGTATAAAACCGCCTTCTTCCCGTTGTCAGCCAATGGAAAAGCTCTTGGCGAAGGCGAACGCAATGGGTTAATTAAAATCATCACCGATGACAATGAGGTTGTGATTGGGGTTCATATTTTAAGTCCTGTTGCCACAGAATTAATTACTCAATCGAGTCTCGGAATGCACTTCAACATGACCGCAACGGATTTGGTTCACACCATTCATCCGCATCCGACACTATCTGAAAGCATGCATGAAGCAGCTCTCGGAATTACTGAGTTAATGATTCACATATAAAAAGACCTGATTTCAGGTCTTTTTTCTTAACTACGAACCGTATCAATCATAATTGGAATGATTAATGATCCGCGACGCATTGTTGTCATTAGGTGCTTATAAACTGCATCTTTTACTTCTTGGCGTAATACATTCCAATCAACGTATTTTTCTAACAAGTGATCTTCCGCTGCTTGTTTAGCGATCTTTTTAATTTCTTCAAACACTTTCGGGGATTCGGATTCAATCGCAAATCCTTGGGCAATCACTTCTATCGGACTGACGAGTTTGTGGGCTCTAGCATCGACATTCCCGATAACAAATAAGATGCCATCCCGACCTAGAAGTTCGCGGTCTTTTAAGACAACTTCATTAACATCACGTAGAATCGATCCGTCCACCAGGTTGTCACCAACTTTATAGTAGGTGAACTTCTCATTCATTTTCCCACCAATAAAAGTGGCAATTTGGCCATTGACTAAACTAACAATTCGAGACTTGGGAATTCCGTAACTTAGGGCGACTTGTTCCACCGCATATTGATGTCGCGGTTCGCCTAAAACCGGAAAGACAAATCGAGGTTCTAAGAAGTTGAGTAGCAATTTAATATCCACTTGAGAGGCATGCGAACCACGTAAGATTCGACGTTCCACCAGATGCACTTTTGATCCAGCACGGTATAGAAAATCTATCGTGGCAGATGCCATTTTCTCAACTCCGGGTAACGGCACATGCATGATGAAGAACGTATCTTTATCGGTTGCATGGATTAGTTTATCGCGTTTACGAGCGATGCGTTGTAGCATGAAATACGGTTCATGTTTCTCTCCAGCCACTAGCACCATCATGTTGTCATCATAATTATCATTTTTGGCATCAATAAAACGTAAGCTAACTAACGAATCCTCTGGAATGGTTAAGTAGCCTAAGGTAACACTTATATCAATGATGCGTTGGGCTTTGCGGCCAATAATCGCAATTTTACGTTTTTGTTCTAGGGCAATGTCAATCGCCATTTGAATTTTGTCAAGTTCACTTGAAAAGCTACTAACAATGACACGACCTGGGCGTTGCAAGGTTTCACGCAAGGAGTGTTCCAACATGTAATTCGCATCCCCGGTGGACGCATACGGTGCCCCAATTGAGTCGGTTAATAACGCCAAGACTCCTTCTTGTTTCAATGCCGTAATTTTATCAAAGCTCGTTTTATATAACGGCTTAATATGGGGATTAAACGAAAAGTCCCCGGTATATACAATCACACCGTCTGCGGTATGAAAGGCAATACCAAGCGATTCCGGAATCGAGTGGGTAGTAGAAAAGAAACTAACTTTGGTTTGATTAAAACGCAGCACATCCGATTCTTTGATCTCGTGCAGGAATTGTTTAAAGCCCCCAGAGTTGCTTTGTTCTAAGTTGTCTTCCACGATTTTTAACGTAAATCGGGATCCGTAAATGGGGACTTGGACCAAGCGTAATACATCCGCAACCGCCCCAATCTTATCTTCGTGACCGTGCGATAAAAAGATCCCGCGTAAGCGGTCCTTATTTTCTTTTAAGTAACTCATATCGGGCAAGACAAAATCGACCCCAAATAAATCAGTGGGTGGGTTTTGAATTCCGGCTTCAAGGATAAAAATATCTTGGTCGACTTCGACCACGTACATATTCTTGCCGTTTTCGGCAAGTCCTCCCAGCCCGAGTAAGCGAATCGTACTCATACTACCTCTTTCAGCTGTTGATTCTAACACAGTAAGTAAAATGACTTATCTTTGGTATCATATAGGCAAAGCCCATGAAAATCAACTATCCAATAAAAAAAACGGCTACAAAAGTGACCACCACCGCTAACCGTGGGATGAACTTAGAAGCCGATCTCAATCAAACCAATGAGTATTATTTGGTGACTAACAAAGCCGTCATCCATAAAAAGCCGGTCCCGATTAAAGTGGTCAATGTCCATTATCCTAGTCGCCAAGCGGCTGAGATCACGAAAGCTTTTTTTACAACCCCTTCAACAACCGATTACAACGGCATTTATCAAGGTCGTTATGTCGACTTCGAAGCCAAAGAAACCTCAAATGAAACAAGTTTTCCCTTAAGTAATATCCATCCCCATCAAGTCGACCACTTACTCAGTATCGAAGCACACGGGGGAATTGGTTTTGTTATTATTGCGTTTACCAAAAGCCAAGAACTTTATGCTCTATGGGCCAACGATTTGGCGTCATTTTACCACCGCCAACAAACCGGGGGCCGTAAATCGATTGCGAAGACGGAGCTAGAGTCTGTCGCAATCAAGCTGCATTACGGGTTACACCCCCGAATTGATTACTTAGCGGCTATTGATCAGCGTTTGCAGCAAGAAGCTGAGGATAACGCGTCGAAATAAGATACAGCACTACGACGCTTAAAATCACCGAAGGAACGCTGTAGGTAGCGTTGTACCATAAACTCCAGGTCCACGCACTAAAGCCTTCCGGGGCATATTCTCCCCAGTACACAACACCGGCAATCACATGCGACAGATACTTTAAACCAAACACGATGATGCCACCCACAACCAACTGGGTGCTTTTTTTGCCGAATAAAACGACAAAGGGAATCGCCACATACGGCAGGATGTAATCAAAGACATATTGAAGTGGCGTTAAGAAATAGACCGGGTACGGCAAGATGAACTGAAAAATGCCAAAGATGCTGGCCGCTATCAGGCCAGAAACAAAGCCATAGCGAACCGATAAAATCATCAACGGTAAAACCGCTAGTGAGATGCTTCCGCCATTGGGAAATAAGGTAATCCCTACGTTACTAAAGATGATTTCAAACACGGCGGTTAAAGCAATAATAATGGCAATTTCTGATACTTGTCTTGTTTTCATTTATCCTCCATGAAAAAAGCCCTCACACGAGGGCTCAACAAATTGTTGATTAAGAAAATTCCTACGCTGGCATTACCCAGATCAGGTCTTTAGAGTCGATAACTTAATATCCTCTCAGCTTTCTAGCTCCTCTTTTTCATGCATATTCAGTTCGACGCTAATGATGCGGCGATCCACCACATCACGCACTTTGAATTCTAACACATATTCAATAAAATCACGATTCATATCTTCAGCCGCTTCTTTGACGACAACGGTGACCACTTCACCAATTTCAGGATAGGTCGAGAGTTGTGACTGTAAAAACCCACCCACACTGGAATATTCCGATTCTGGAACGGCTAAGTCCAACTCATCAAACAAGTCATCCAAGCTGTAGTCGCCATGAATAATAAAGTGTTGATCCGTGATTTTAACAAACTCACTAATTTCTTCATCGTGTTCATCGAAGATTTCCCCAACAAGTTCTTCGAGTGCATCTTCCATCGTGACAATCCCGGCGGTCCCACCATATTCACCGGTCACAACCGCTAAGTGTTGTTGATTTCGCTGCAGCTCTGCAATCAGCTTATCCACGGTTAAGGTTTCAGGGACATAGACGACATCGGTGATGTAATCGCGGATGAGTTTTTTACCTTTTTTATGTTCTAACATGACTTGCATCATGTCTTTAAAGTGGACTTTTCCAATGATCTTGTCTTTATCATCTTGATACACAGGAATACGAGTATATCCGGTTTCAATAAAAAGCTGTTCTAGTTTTTCAATCGGTTCTTCGACCTCAATCATCACACAGTCCACACGCGGTGTCATAATGTCTTCGACCATCGTATTATCCAGGTCTAAGACCGACTGAATCATATCAGCACGTTCTTCGCCTAGGGAACCTTCTTCTTCCAAATGCTCAATTAAGGTTTCTAACTCGGCATCTGAATACATCGATTCTTCTTGTTTGACACGACTTCGCGGTGTATTAAATGGTTTTAATACCCAAATGAATGGTGTAAAAACTTGAACCAAGAAATACATCACGGGTCCATACAAATAGGCTAAATCATCCGCATTCGCTTTGGCGGTTGATTTCGGTAATAGTTCACCAAAGATTAAGATGATGGTTGTAATCCCTGCTGTGTTCACTAGATTTGCAATCGTAGGATCACCTATGAGTTGAAGTAATATGGTGGCACCAATCGTTGCAATCGCAATATTGACGATATTATTCCCAATTAAAATAGCCGTGATGGTCTTATCAAAGTGCTCAATCACATATAACGCTTTTTTCGCTCGTGCTTTACCTTCTTCAACGAAACTTTTAAGCTTCACGACATTCGCCGACGAAAAGGCCGTCTCAGCTGAGGAGTAAAACGCACTTAGAATTACAAGAAAGAGTAAAAGCCCCCATGTCCATAGGGGTATATCAGAAAGTAACATTTGCCTAGCTAATTCGTCATCCATTATTTGAGTTATTCTACCGTAACGGCCGTACCGTACGCAATCATTTCCGATGCGCCAGCCATGACCGTGCTTGATTCTAACCGCATGCCAATAATCGCATTTGCGCCAAGTGCTTCGGCTTCTTTGACCATACGGCCAATCGCGATTTGACGAGCGTCATTCATCATTTGTGTATAGGCTTTAATTTCTCCACCGACAAGCGTCTTTAAACTTGCGCCAAAGTCGCGCGCAAAGTTTTTACTTTGAACGGTAGACCCTTTAACGAATCCAATATAGGTTATGGTTTTTTTTCCAGGTACTTCTGAAGTTGTACTTAATATCATTCTTATGCCCTCGTATCATACTTACCCGTTGTGGTATTTATCACTATTTTATCACCAACTTCAACAAACAAGGGAACTTGTAAGCTGTAGCCGGTTTCCACAACGGCTTGTTTGGTCGCACTTTGTGCAGTATTTCCTTTTACTGCCGGGTCCGCAATGGTGACTTCTAAGGTCACTTTTTCAGGGACCGTAATGCCTAGTATTTCTTGGTCGAACATCGTCACTTGAACATCCATACCTTCAATGAGGAAGTCAACGACATCGACGAGTTTGGATTTATCCAGTTCTAATTGTTCATATGTTACATTGTTCATGAATACGTAGGTGTCGCCCATGGAATACGAATACACCATCGATTCTTTATCGATTTGTGCTTTTTCCATCTTTTCCCCTGCACGGAAGGTTTTGTCTAGCACCGCTTTGGTTCTGAGATTTCGGATTCTAGTACGAACAAAGGCAGCGCCTTTGCCTGGTTTTACGTGTTGGAATTCAATAATGATCCAAAGTTGGTCTTCATATTGAAAGGTAATGCCGGTTTTAAAATCACTGGTTGATATCACAATTATTTCTCCTACAGGCTATATTATAGCGTACTGTGAATTATTTTGTATCAATGACTTGTAATGCTTGACCAATCAGCTCATCGAGTGGCGCTGTCGCTTTTAGCCAATGAACGGGCATTTGATTGCGAAACCATGTCCACTGACGTTTTGCGAGTTGACGAGAGTGTTGCTTGATTAACTCAACGGCTTCATCAAGGCTGGTCACCCCATTTAGGTAATCGAACAATTCATTATAGCCAATGGCTTGAATATGTTCCTGAGACGCCATTAATCCTTCAACTTCCCGAAGCAGTCCTTGACTCATCATCTGATCCACACGCTGATTAATCCGGTTGTATAACAATTCTCGCTCCATCGATAAACCAATAAAGACCGCCTCATAAAGAGGCTCATCCTTGCTACTTTCTTTGCTGATAACTTCTCCCGTTTGCAGATAATATCCTAATGCTCGAAGAACGCGAACTCGGTTATTCGGATGAAATTTTACCGCGGATTCTGGATCGATGTCTTGCAGCCAATGATAAAGTTCTTCGTTGGTTTTTTCTTGCAAAGAGGACTCAAAATCGAGCTGTCGGCCTTGATGTTCAAAGACATAATTAAACAAGGCCGCTTTCAAATAAAACCCGGTTCCACCGCATATAATCACGGAATGTCCTCGAGCTTCAATCTCCTTGATTTTAGCACGGACCTCTCGCTGAAAATCCGCCACGCTATAAGGTGTTTCAAGGTCATACACATCAATCAAATGGTGCACAATCCCTTCTTGTTCGTCGACCGTGATTTTGGCAGAACCAATATCAAGATGTTTATACACCTGAACAGAATCTCCCGAGATAATCTCTGCATTCATCCGTTTCGCAAGCTCAATAGCAAGTTTACTTTTACCCACTGCTGTGGGTCCAACAATGACAGTGATCATCGGCCAAAGAACCGTTCTAATTCGTTCATCGAATATCGAATAATCGTTGGGCGTCCATGGGGACAATGGTACGGGTCCTCACACTGAACTAGTTGATCTAATACACTTTGTGCTTCATCATCATTCAAAGTGTCATTGAACTTGATAGATCGTTTACACGCAAGAAGTCGAGCGGTATCATCAATAAACTGTGCCGGATGCTCTTGCAGTGCTTGGTATAAAAGAGCCTTGGCATATTCTTCTTCTAAGCCCGGTCGAAACCACGTGGGGACTTCAGTAATTTCGATGGTTTGCGGGCCAAACACATGAAAGACAAACCCTAATTGGGTCGTAGGATGGTCCAAGGCTTCAAGTTGCTGCATTTCATCGTAGGAAACGCTCAAGGTAAACGGAAGTAACAATTGTTGAAATTCTTTCGGTGGTTTCTTCATCTGCGCTAAATACAACTCATAGCGAATGCGTTCTGCAGCTGCGTGTTGATCAATTACATACAATCCTTCTTCGCCTTGAGCTAGTAAATAGCTTTTATGAAACTGAGTTAAAAACTGTAAGGAGAGCGGGGGACGAACACCATTCGCCAACCGTTCTTGAGGATTCGACAGATCAAGTTCAGTTTGTGCATGATACGTCGTCATAGTGACTTCTTTAACTTGTTGCTCGGGTTCAATTACCGCTTGAACCGCATCGATGAGAAGTTGTTTGATTTGAGCATAATTGGAAAACTGAATTTGCATTTTCGTCGGCGAGACATTGACATCAATAAAGCTTGGGTCAATCTCAATCATAATCACACCAATCGGAAATCGGTCCATCGGGTAACGATGACCGTATGCTTGTTTTATCGCATGGATGAGTCCAATATCATGCATCACACGTTGATTGACAAATAAATGAATATGTTGATTGCTAGATCGCGATACTGTCGGTAACGAGACCAGTCCATGAATTCGTAAATCAAAGGCTCCGGTATCTAGCTCTACCATGTGACGAGCCACTTCGACCCCCATCACTTGGGCCACGGCTTTACCCAGAGCATTCATGCCTGATGTTGATACGACTTCTTTCGTATCGACAACCAAATGAAACGCAATGTCAGCCCGTGCTAACGCTTGTTTACTAATATAGGTGACAATACGACTTGTTTCGGCATTGGGATGCTTGATAAATTTTAGCCGAGCTGGCGTTGTGACAAAGAGTTTTCGAACTTGAATGGTGGTCCCTGGTCCTTGCGGCTGAGCCGGTACCTCCGTAATGACTCCTTGTGATAGTTCCAGCTGTGTCATTTGATCCTGATAATTTGTTCGAAGTGTGATCTCACTTACCGCGGCAATACTTGGCAGGGCTTCACCGCGAAAGCCTAAGCTAGCGATCGATTGTAAGTCAGATGCTTCTTTGATTTTGCTGGTCGCATGACGAGAAAACGCAAGGATTGCATCCTCACGGCTCATTCCACTCCCGTTATCTCGCACTTCAATCAGGGATAATCCAGCTTCTTCAATGGTGACTGTAATCGATGTTGCCCCAGCATCAATCGAATTTTCAACGAGTTCTTTCACAACAGAAAGGGGTCGTTCAACGACTTCACCAGCAGCAATTAAATTCGCGATATGGTTTGAGAGAACTTGGATCTTATTCATCGTCGTTCTGCCACTGATAAAGTAACGCTAACGCGTCTTTGGGAGATAATTGGTCCAAGTCCAAGGCGTCTAGTTTCTGTTGTAACCCTGATGTGGACTTGGGTTGTTCGAATAGTGTAATTTCTTTCACCCCTTGCGTCTCAAGTTCGGTTAAGACTGTTGCAGCGCGTTTTATGAGTGATGGTGGTAATTTCGCGAGTTTAGCTACATGGATCCCATATGATTTATCCACGGCCCCAGGTTTGACTTGGTGATAAAACACCAATTCTCCCCCGACTTCTTTGGCACTAACATGGACGTTTTTAAGGGTTCCTAGCGTGTGTTCCAAACTGGTAAGTTCATGATAATGCGTACTAAACAAAGTCATACATTTTATTTCATGATGGATGTATTCTAAGGTTGCTTGCGCAATTGCCACCCCGTCGAAAGTGGCGGTACCACGACCAATTTCATCAAATAATAAGAGCGAGTCTTTGCTAGCTTGGGCCAATGCTTGATTGACCTCTAACATCTCGACCATGAACGTGCTTTGACCCAACATGACATCATCACTGGCACCAATACGGGTAAAGATTTTATCGAATAATGGCAGGGTCGCCGATTCTGCGGGAACAAAGCTTCCCATTTGCGCCAAGATCACCATCAAGGCGACTTGACGAATATAGGTCGATTTCCCACTCATGTTAGGTCCTGTGATAAGTAACATCCGTGTCGCATCGTCGAGGTCGATATCATTGGCAATAAAGGGATCAGATAAATAAGCTTCCACCACAGGGTGTCGGCCTTGCTGAACGCTCATGACATGGGAGAAAGTGGGACGATTCCATCGGTATTTTTCGGCAACAAAACTTAAGCTAGTAACATAATCAAGCTCAGCAATCGAAAGGGCTAGAGCTTGAAGCGATTTGGTATGTCGTTGTAAATCCTCAACCACATCGTGATATAACGATTCTTCTAAGGCAATTCGCTTGGCTTCGGCAGTAAAGAGTTCTTCTTCAATGGCTTTGAGCTCTGGGGTAATATAACGCTCTGCATTCACGAGTGTTTGTTTACGCGTATACCGCTCAGGGTCCATGTTTGCGGACTGACCTTTCGTAACTTCTAAATAATAACCAAAGGGTTTGTTATACCCAATCTTTAGTTTTTTAATCCCCGTACGTTCTTGCTCACTGGATTCCAAGGCTTTTAACGATTCATTTACGCGTTCATGAACTGTAATTAAACGATCGAGTTCTGCATGATAACCCAGGGCGAAAATACCCCCTTCTTTACTGGACAGTGGAGGGGTCTCTACCATCATGTTATCGATAAATGTTTGCAACTCTTGAAATTCAGTAAATGT
Organism: Bacillota bacterium; assembly: GCA_965657695.1. Taxonomy (GTDB): domain Bacteria; phylum Bacillota_I; class Bacilli_A; order MAG-NZ; family MAG-NZ; genus M30B81. The sequence goes on from CBFHOU010000013.1 coordinate 13,369, forward strand.
AGAAGTCAGCTTCGCAAGAAGACCCGTTTGGGATTCATATAATGCTGCAAGCTTGGGCAGGATGGACAAACTCGCTTCAAGCTGACGAAGTTCTTTCGGCGAAACCGTAGAAAAATTAATCTTCGTCACCAGACGGTCAATATCAAAAATCATGTCAAGTAAGTGTCTTGTATCCGCCGTTAAATGAACACTTTTTTGTAAGGTATCTAAGGCATCAAATTGGGTATTTAGTTTAGACAGGTCCCGGTAAGGGCGTGCCATTCGGTCGAGTAAAAAACGTCGCCCCATCGATGTTTTTTCGACATCGAGTACTCCGCGAAGGCTTCCTCGCTTCTCACGACGCAAACTGGATTCAAACAGCTCAAGCTGGGTCATCGTTGAGGCATCCATGTGCAACCGGTCGCTCAGCGATAATTCGAGCGGCTCTTTTAAATGCTGTATCGCTTGATGCTGGGTGTCTTCGATGTAGGTAACCAGTAAATCCAACACTCGTTGATAGGGATGTTTGGCATAATACACTCGCGGTGTAACCGAAGTCATCGATACCTCAAGCTCCATTCGCTTACTACCGGTAGCGATAATCACTTCTTTGGCTTGAATCTTTGCAATATGAGAAGCCAATATTGAAGCAGGAACCGCTTCAACGTAGACATCTCCAGATGCGACATTGACATAGGCAAATTGTCCATCATGATACGCAGCTAAATAACGAGGATCATCATCGGTATAATCA
>CBFHOU010000014.1:0-13237 GCA_965657695.1 Bacillota bacterium
TTTGAATCACCTACTGCTCACAAATATGACACCACAGATTACTATCACATCGATTCCAGCTTCGGGTCGATGAATGATTTAAAAGAACTCGTCAAACAAGCTCATGCTAAAAACATAAAAATCATGCTAGACGGGGTGTTTAATCACGCCGGATATGAACATCCCTTCTTTCAAGATGTCATCGAACAGCAAGAATCATCCCCTTATAAAGACTACTTCTTAATCAAGTCCTTTCCGATTGAAAAAGAAGGAAGTAATGGACGACCTTCCTATGAGTGTTTCGGCTATGCGCCTAATATGCCAAAGTGGAATACCGAAAACCCAAAAGTACGAGAATACTTAAGTGACATTGCTCTATATTACGCCAAAGAAATTGGAATTGACGGGTGGCGTATGGACGTCTCCGAAGAACCGACTCATATGTTATGGCGTGAGATGAATCAAAAAATTCGTCCGATTAAACCCGACTTCTACTTCTTGGCGGAAAACTGGTATGACGCGAACGCGTGGTTATCCCAGTCGCAGTTTGATAGTGTAATGAACTATACATACACATTTGCCTTAAGTGATTATTTCCGTAACGAAATCGATGTGAATACCCTTAAAAACAGACTTCACCAACTCTTATGGCGATATCCTGATTTGCTCTTAAAACAGCTATTCAACATCATTGATACTCACGATACCGCACGGATTAAAACACAGCTTCCTAAGTATTATATGGCAATCATCGGTTTTATCTTCGCAATGCCGGGAACACCTAACCTCTATTACGGAACGGAAATCGGGATGGAGGGCGACAATGATCCTGATTGCAGAAGACCGTTCGCCTGGGACCACTTTCCTGATGAAATCACTCCCATCATAGAGCGACTCATCCAGTTCAGACATCACACCGTTGCTCAGTCCTTAGATATTCAATTTGACACCTTTGGAAATAGTTTGATTTTCGAAAAGAAAAACGGTGAAAAATTGTTTGGAATTCTAAGTAATGAAGCCAAAATTCACATTCCTGAAAAATATCAAAATTTAAAGGTATACGATCTTCTCCAAGGGGAAGAAACCGTCTTAGAATCAACCCAAATAAATCCCTATTTCATAGGACTATATTTACTTAAGGGGTAACATTTGCAAAAATCATGGAAGCGAATTTACCCCATATATTGTAAGTCCACGCAAAAAGTTGCACAGCATCTAGAAGTGGGATCAAAAGTCACTGCATCGACGGATTTAAACGAAAAGTAAACCCTCAATGAGGGTTTTTACATGCATCTTTCCATTGCTTAACATCGATTTATTCTCAATTTTGTATTAATAAAGATGAGGTAAATCAATGATTTATCAAACACATGTCCAGATAGCTACTCAGATTTTAAAACGACTTGACTCTACAAGTTTGCTTCATATCTCTAAGAAAGAATTTATCCGGGGTTCTAATCACCCTGATTACGATTTACAATACCGACTCATTAAACACGAATTTTACGCATCCAAAGATACCGTGAAAGAACTGCTGGAAGCATTAACCACAAAACCCATGTCACGTTATGAACGTGGATTTCAAATGGGAATCGTGGCTCACTTTTTCGCGGATTATATGTGTAGCTTTCACTCCAATCCATATTTCAAGAGTAAAAATCTCGCCACACATATTTTGTATGAACAGAAATTATATTCACTGACCAAAGATTCTAATGTCTATGACCGTAAACTCTTTACCTCAAGTTCTGTGAATGAATTATTCGATGAAATCGAAGAATTCATCCATACCCATATGAAAGAGCAAGTTATATCACACCATCAAGATTTTAAACGGGCTGTGGCGTTAGTTGAGCATATGGTTCATATGGTGATTGAACATACGATGCCGAAGCAACTTGTCGAAAAAGGATATGATAATTCCTTGAGGGTTGCGATTTTCACAGATACATATTTCCCCCAGATCAATGGCGTTTCAAATACGATTTATCACTACATTAAGTACTTAAAACAAGAACGCATTCCTTATATACTCATTTGTCCAAAATACGAGGATACAATGAGCGAAAAAGAGAATGGCTATGAAATTGTTCGCGTCCCTGGAATCCCTCTACCGTTTTATAAAGAAGCAAGAATCACATTTCCTAATAGTAAAGAATTGTTTCGTCATCTAGACGACTTTATCCCTACAGCAATCCATATTATGACTGAATTTATGATTGGGCAAGTAGGAATACGCTATGGTAAAACCAACAATATCAAGGTTGCTACAAATTATTCCACGAACTTTGTTACTTACCTTGATTACTTAGGCCTAGGCTTCTTAAGGAAACCAACAATCCATCACATTACATCATTCCATCAACAAGCGAGTGTCACAACCGTTCCCTCACACCAAACAAAGAAAACACTTCTTGATATGGGGATTTCCAACGTTGAGATCTTTGGCCGTGGTATTCACACCAATGTCTTCTCTCCCGACCACAGACGTGATTCGTTTCGTGAACGATTCCATGAGGAACCTTTTATTTACCTTTATGTCGGACGCATCAGCGCTGAGAAACAACTTGATTTAGCGCTTGCTGCCTTTGAACAAATTCGCTTCCATCATAAAAATGTATTCTTCTTGGTCGTTGGTGATGGACCCAAGCGTAAAGATTATCAATCGGAGTACCCATCGGCAACATATATGGGGTATAAAACCGGCCAAGAATTATCTAAAATTTATGCCAGCAGTGATGTATTTGTCTTCCCTTCTGCTACTGAAACATTGGGTAATGTTGTGTTAGAAGCGATGGCATCTGGTCTACCGGTGATTACCGCTAATAAAGGGGGAGTCCTTGATAACGTAAAACACCTTTATAACGGACTCATTGCGAAGGAACAAACAGAGCTTGCCTATTATGAACATATGAGTAGCTATTTATTCGATCAACTACATCTTCGAAAATCACGAACGAATGCCTTGAAACATGTTAAAACTCGATCATGGTCCTCCATTTTTAAAAACCAAGTCAAACTACTTCGTACATTAAGTGAACGTTAAAACTCCCCAATTGGGGAGTTATTTTTTTCGTTTACGATTCTTGTAATGAGTTTGAACTAATTTCGCTTCCTCAAGAATTTCATCAATCAACCATTCAGGTTCAATCACCTTACATTGAGAACCAAAATTCATTACCAAATGTTTCGCCTGTAAATGCGATGCTAAGGTTACTTCAAGAATGACCTCTTCATAAGGCAATTGAGTAATCACTTGGTGATACCCATATACATACTCTGGTGCATAAAATGCTGCAATACCGGTTAATAATAGCTTTACTCGGACTTCTTCAATCACAGGTCCAAATTCGTTCACATAATCGCTAAGGTTATAGGGTGCGACCTCATCGAATTTTGTATTAAGTATTCTTACCTTATTAATTCGGTTGAATTTTAAGGTAAAGATATTGCCAGACGCTTCAGACCTCACAATCACATACCACATCGAACGGTATTGGAAGACTTCGTATGGATGAACCACTCTGGTTGTTGATGGGTCTTTACGAGTACGATAATCAATCTCTAATTTCACTTTGGATAGGATTGCATTTTGAATCACAAAGAACAAATCTTCAATCTCTTGATTAGAGATCTTATAACGAACTCCTTCGACAATATGAAACTCTTTTTGATCACCTCTAAATTGTAGTATTTTTTGCATCGCAGACTCAAATTCCCGAATCATCGTCGGTTGTGATAATTGACGATATTGACGGTGAACAAGGGTAATTGCCACCGCCTCTGCATCAGTCAAATCAATCGTTGGAAGTAAGGCACGCTGATCTAAAGAGTATCCTCCTTCTTTTCCAGGAATTGAGCTGACTTTATACCCAGCTTGTTCGAGTTCTTTTCGGTACTCGGAGATATTACGAACGTTAACCCCTAAGTGTTCAGCGATTTCTTCTTTTTTGACGACGCCACGAGCTCGTAAGAACTGTAACATCTTAATCACATTACTCGTACGATGCATGGTCTACCTCACTGCTTTATTGTACACCAGGAATGTAGGGTTTGTTATAATGGTTCAAGGTGAAAAAAATGAAAATATATACCAAACGTGGTGATGAAGGACTGACCGATTTAGTTGGTGCACGTGTTAAAAAAAATGACCCCCGAGTTGAAGCATATGGGCTGATTGATGAGGCCATCGCATCGGTTGGTATCATTAGTGCGTTGATTAATGATGAGTCAATTATTGATGAACTAACCCAAGCGCAACGAATGCTTTTCGCCATTTGTAGTGAGCTTGCAACGACCAAAGGAACGGTCTACACCGATCCCATCATGGTCGAATCCATTGAAGGATGGATTGATGGCCATGAAGTTCACCTTCCAGAACTACGACACTTCATTCTTCCAGGCGGAACGTTAGAAGCATCACAGTCCCACCTTGCTCGAACTATTGTTCGAAATGCAGAACGTATGGTTGTCACAATCCAAGAAGCCTATGACTTAAATCTGGTCATCCCGCAAATCTTGAATAGAATGAGTGATTACCTATTTGTCTTAGGTCGTCGCTTAAATCACTTAAAAGGTATTGCAGACGTAAAAAAATAATCCTCGTGTGAGGATTATTTTTAATGAGCACCACAACTACAATTACCACCGCAGCCACAGCCGCCAGTATCGAGAACAAATCGACCAAGAACTTGTTGTAAGTACGCATCAATCGCTTCTTCTACAGTGAGTCCCTCACCTTGATAAGCTTGAATCCCGTTTTCATTTAGGGCTTCTAGCATCTGGGTGGAGACACCACTTCCGATGACTGCTTCGCAATCGTGAGCGAGTAACCAGTCAGCGCGGAAAGCTACACCTTGTTCTAAGTCTTTATATTCCATGAGGGTATTGAGTTCCATGTCATAGACAGCAATGTCTTGTGCATGGGGTAGATGACCACCGATGGTGCCCTTATCATTAATTAATGCAATCTTCATAATTCCCTCCTGCCATTCTATTATACGTTGATTTATAAAACACAAGAAAAAACATGCACTTGTAAAATTTATTTTGGAAACGTTTTCGTACTCGTTTGGTCTTTTATTTGATGTTAAAACTATGTTACTTTAGGATTATGGTGTTATTTACTTAAAGGAAACGGTAAATAGCGCCAAATTTTATTTTTAGGAGAGAATTGTCTATGGAATTTCTGAACAAGTTCTTCAAACTAGAAGAACGCGGCACATCAGTGGCAACAGAGTTTTTGGCAGGTTTAACAACATTCTTAGCGATGTCTTACATCCTAGTTGTTAACGCTGGTATTTTGTCCTCTGAAGGAACAGGCATGGAATTTGAAAGAGTCCTCACAGCAACAGCGATTGCTGCGATTGTTGGCTCACTTGTCATGGGATTGTTAGCAAACTTCCCCATTGCTCAAGCTCCTGGAATGGGTCTTAATGCGTTTTTCACGTACGGAGTGATATTTGGTCTCGGGTTCAGCTTCCAACAAGCGTTGGCAGCTGTTTTTGTTTCAGGGGTCTTATTCGTCATCATTTCGCTATCTGGGCTACGTGAAAAAATTATTAACCTCATTCCTAACAATTTAAAGTTTGCAATCGGTGGAGGGATTGGCTTATTCATCGCCTACATCGGACTTGTGAACTCTGGGATGATTAACCTTGCAGGTCCCGTTCCTGAATTAGGTTCGGTAAGTGGACCCGCGTTAATCGCATGGATTGGTCTACTCATCACGGTTGTACTTTATGTCTTAAAAGTGAAAGGTGCGATCTTCTTAGGTATTATTGCAAGTAGTGCAATTGCAGTTATCTTTGGTCAAACACCACTACCAAGTGGATTTATTTCCCTCCCTGCTGCTCCTTATTTTGGAACCTTCCTAGAAGGATTCGCAGGGCTTGATTATTTAAGCTTTGCGATTGTTGTCTTCTCATTATTATTTGTCGACTTCTTCGATACCGCAGGAACCTTAATTTCTGTGGGTCCTGAAGCAGGACTTCTTGATGAAGATGGTCAACTCAAAGATGTCGGTGCAGCATTAATGTCCGATTCGGTTGCAACCGTTGTTGGTGCCGCTGTCGGAACCTCAAACACAACATCCTACATCGAATCCTTAGCCGGAATTGAAGAGGGTGGACGTACCGGACTAACTGCGGTCTTTACTGCTCTGTTCTTCGCAGCCTTCTTGTTCTTAACACCACTTCTAAGTGCGATTCCCCAGTTTGCCGCTTCACCTGCATTAATCTTTGTAGGAATCTTAATGGCTGGTCAACTTCGATTTATCGAATGGGATAATGTTGAATACAGTATTCCTGCATTCTTAACAATCTTAGTAATGCCATTATCATATTCGATTGCAAACGGGATTGCCGTTGGATTTATCTTCTACACGCTTGTTCAAGTTCTTCGTGGAAAAGCAGCTAAAGTAGATCCAATTCTCTATGCACTAACATTACTATTTGTTGTTTATTTCTTTGTATAAAAAAGAAAGCCGCTCTAATGAGCGGCTTTTTTTATGCTTTAAAGTGACAGAGATCTTCGGAGGTGCCACATGTTTTTTCACTCTCATAGGCACAGTGTCCGTTAATAATAATCTGCATTTTGTTAATATCAAACCCTTCAAAGCGGGGATGATTTTGAATCATTTCAAAGATCGAATCATCATTGATTTCAATAATCGTGTTTGAGCGTTGGCACATTGTGTGAATGTGAGTGTTCGCATCATGAGATTCTTCTTCGATGGCTAAATCAAAGTAGCGTTTACCATCAATGTGAAGTTCAATGATTAAATCATGATTGAGTAAGAAGTCGATGTTGTTATAGACGGTTGCCAAGTTTGTGTAACCACGTTTTTTTAGTTCCTGGCGAATGTCTTTAAAAGTGAGATGGCGACCACGTAAAATATCTAAGATTTCACGGCGCTGTGGAGTAATTCGTAATCCTTGGGAGCGTAGTTCGTTAAAGATTGGTTCAAATAGTTCCATACTTATCCTCTATAAATAGAGTACCACGTTATTTAGAAATATCAATTAGACCCTACAAATGGTTACAATATGTTCTATATATTAGTTTCCTAAAAAATTTATGCTACGTTTATTAAAAAGAGGAAAACGATGAAGAAAATATTTATATTCCTAATCATTTTAATCTTGGTTGGATGCAGTGATTCGCTGTCTGAACCTCCTCGGGTTGATGATGATGTGATCGTCGATGAGGTCATTATCGATGCACCGGAAGAACCAGAAACTGAGCCTGAAATTGAAGAGTCACAGGTAGACGTGACTGAGGAATCGGAGACTGAGATAGAAACAGAAATGGAAACTGAACCAGAGCCAGAACAAACCACAGAAGAATCAGTTCCTGAGGAAGAGTCTGCTGAGCCTGTCACAATTCCATTATCTTATTTCGATATGGTTAATGCAATCAATTTTGACTTTGTACCATCGAGTTTAGCAGGGGTACGATTCTTCAATGATTCTAGCAGGCCCGTTTCATTTACTGTTCCTAACGATGGGCGGACTTACCCAATTGGTGCTTTTAAGGCCTATTATGCAGGTGAACGAAACATCACTATTGATATAGATAGCGACCGCGTTATTAATTGGTATGAAGAGGTATATCCTCTTGTTTACCGAATTGCGTTCACGATTGGACAGTTACCTTACGATGTCCAAGAAACCATTACTTCTATCGTTATCAACAAGTCTCAATATAATCCATTAACACTTAATAACGGTCAGCTTTCTGTTGGTGAGGGTGAGTTAGAGAATATTATTCAACAAAACCAACTATTTTTAGAGCTTCTAAAGATCACTGATCCCTTGAGTTTGGTTGAACTAGAACAATGGGAAGAACACCGTCAACTGGATGGTTTTTCACCCTCAGAGCGTTCTTTGGAGAGTCCTAAGGATGATTTGGAGGAGTCTTTTTGGGCTTTGATATATCATCAGCAATCAGGCTTAGAGGATACAAACGTTTTATCTAAGTTAGCGAAACGACAAGAAAACCTTGAACTGCAAATTGGATTTATAACTCCGAATTATATTTCCTCACTCAGCTCACCATCCCAACTGCCGAATCACGATACGATGAACATATCAACAAATATGATTTATTCAACGCTCATTGAACCAAGCGATCCATCGTTCCTTACTGAAGTTACATACATTGAGACTGCACTCCGTTACCCAACTAGAACACTATACTACCGAGAAGGAACTGAACCTTTCGAGGTGCATATCTATCGTGCTGTTTATTCCAACGGCCATGAAATGAATTTCAATATTGATACGGCATTCACATTAGAGGAGGCCAAAAGCGAAGCAGAAAAGATTGCATACATGTATGGTCAAGTCCCGGGACTTCTTCTTGTTGGGATGGATGATTTTATTCTCTTCAGGGGGGAAGGCCATCCTAGTAGTGGACGAGTAACAAGGTTCTATACTCAGGTCATGCAAAATCTGGGACATTTTGTTGAAGAAAATTTTATGCACGATATGGCTCATGCCTCATTAGACTGGGATGAGCCGAATGGTAGCAAGCAACAATTTGATATTGCTGATGATAAAACATTAATTCCTCACCGAGGTGTATTAAATAAAAACCAATGGTTAACTGCAGCAAGAGGAGATGATTACTTTGTTTCCTATTATGCTAAAGAAAATCCAGAGCGCGAGGACATCGCCGAATCCATCATTCAATACTTGGTTCTACGTTGGCGTCCTGAGCGATTTGATCCCTTCATATTGAAATTCATTGAAGAGAGTATTCCTGAACGAATCTCTTATCTTGATCAATTTGATTGGCGGTTTCCAGAATAAAAAAAGTGACAAACTGTGTTTGTCATTTTTTTTATTCCTTACTAATTCCGATCGTTTCTCCACTAGCGATGGGTTGATTATAAATACTATTATCTGTCACAGGATAAATACGACAATTGCGGCCGATGATCGCATTCTCTGGAACGTTTGTTCGTTTGGCAATTACGGTAATACCACTAAATAAGACATTAGGCTTATTTTTATTGGGAGTAAAATCATCACCAACACCAATTTTAGCGTTTACTCCAATGTCACAATACTTATCAATAATACAGTTTTCGATATGCGCACCTTCACGAACTCTGACTCCATTTAGAAGCACCGAATTAATGACGGTTGCTCCTTTGTGGATAATGACACCAGGAGACAAGACACTTCGTTCAACGTTACCGGATATGATAGCACCATTTGATAAGAGTGCTTTTTTGATTGTTGCACTTCTTGATACTTTTACTGCTGGCAAGTCTTCACTTTTTGTATAAAACTTCCACTCCGGGTCATACATATCCAAAATCTCAGTTGAATACGTTTGGGTAAGTTCTAAGTTGGCTTCTAAATATGCATCATAGGTCCCTACATCGCGCCAGTAGCCCTCAAATTTATAGGCAAACATGCGACGTTTTCCAACAGAGCGAGGAATTAAGTGTTTACCAAAATCTAAATCTGGTTCGACGTTTGTTCGAAGTAAATCAAGTAGTACCTCTCTATTGAAAACATAGATTCCCATCGAGGCTAAGTTCGATTTAGGGTTTTTAGGTTTTTCCTCAAAGTCAGTAACTTGTCCTTCTTCATTAGTCGATAAAATACCAAATCGTGACGCTTCTTCTAATGTTACGGGTAACGTACAAACGGTAATCTCAGCATTTTTATCCTTGTGCAACTGAATCACCTCACGGTAATCCATTCGGTATACGTGGTCTCCAGAGAGTATTAGGACGTATTCGGCTTGGCTACGCTCAACAAATTCAATATTTTTTAAGACTGCATCCGCCGTTCCTTCATACCATCCGCGATGAGGTTGTAACATCGTTAACTTGGCATCACGGCGATCCAAGTCCCATGGACGGCCAATGCCGATATGGTCTACCAACGATAATGGTAAGTACTGCGTCATGATGGCAATGTTAAAAATACCACTGTTCGTACAATTGCTTAGGGTAAAATCAATGATTCTAAATTTACCTGCAAAAGGAATACTGGGTTTGACTCGTTGTTCCGATAAGATATCGACTCTAGTGCCTCGACCACCGGCGAGGATTAGTGCTAATGTCTCCATAGTTCTCCTTCATATATGCGGCCGTATGTTTTTGCTGATTCATGCCAACTAAAGTCTTGTCGCATCGCTTGCTGGATGAGTTTACCCCAAACTGATGGGTTTTGATACAGGTAATTCGCTTGATTGATTTTATCAATCATAGCAGAAGGATCTTGTCCGTGAACAACAAATCCACATCCTTCCTCGGTATGATCGATCACCGTATCAGCTAATCCTCCTGTGTGTCGAACTAATGGCACGGTGCCATATCGCATGGCAATCATTTGAGCTAGCCCACAAGGTTCAAACAAGGATGGCATCAAGAAGATATCTGCCCCCGCATAAACCAGTCTTGCGAGGGGTTCGGAGTATCCAATATGACTTCCCACTTTCGTTGGAAACATATGATGAAGCTCATAAAGCCAATGCTCTAGATCGGCATCTCCACTACCGATCACAACTAGTTGAATATCTTCTTCCAAGAGGCGTGGTAATGCTTCTTGAAGAAGATGAAATCCTTTTTGCGAAGTTAGTCGGGAGACAATCCCCATGACGAACGTATCACGAACTGGCAATCCCAACTTCTCTTGAAGCATGGATTTATTAGCGGCTTTGCCTTTTTTATAGCTTCGGCCATCATAGGTTTGAATCATTGAATCCGTGCGAGGATTAAACATCAACGAATCAAGACCGTTCACAACACCAACCAAATCATCTTTTCGCATCCATAGAATGTCATGCAGTCCTTCACCGCGTTCTTCGGTCAGGATTTCTTTCGCATAGGTTGGGGATACCGTTGTAATCACATCAGAGGACATAATCGCCGTCTTCATAAAGTTCAACATGCCATGCATTTCTAAATGTGTCAAATACGGTAAGAATAAATCTTTATGTCGATCGAGGTCAAAGACTCCTTGATAGGCTAGGTTGTGAATCGTAAAGACAGTCTTCAGCTGTGTCATGATTCCTTGTTCTTGAAGTGTTTGAATCATATAAGGAATAAGTCCTGTTTGCCAATCATGACAATGGACGACATCATAGTCGTGATAGCGCAGGAACTCTAATGCAGCAAGTTGAAATAATCCAAAGCGTTCAAACTCATCTCCATGACCATAGATAACCCCACCGCGATTAAAATAAAAATCACTGGAAACAAGATAGAACGTAATTCCATCAATCTCCGTTGTCTTGTAAACCCCTTCATCATGTGGGGAATTAATCGGCACTTGAAAATAATCAAACTTTTCATGGGCAAATGCACCAAGAATCGCTTGGTATTCTGGAATCATAATATCGACGTGATGTCCTTGTGTGCGAAGTTCTTTGGACAATGAAAAGACCATATCTGCTAATCCACCGGTCTTCACAATGGGCAAGGATTCACTGGCTATCATTAATATCTTCACGATGGCGCCTCTACCTTCATACTATCAAATAGTGAAAGCGTTTTACGTATATATAACAAAAAAAGAGGCCGAAGCCTCTATTCTTTTCGTAATGGGGCGACTGATGGGACAAGAAATAAAAAACCTTGAATGAATGCTGTTAAGCAATAGCGTGAAGAATTTTCCATTATTAAATGAATATTTCCATATAATCCATATTTTGTGGAGTCAAATTGGAGTCACTATTTTGAGTTAGCGTTGTTCTTATAAAAATCACAAGCATAACATAAATTCACAAGTTGGATTGATTCAATGTTGTTCCATTTACGTTTAGTATCTTGTATGAAGTCTTTGAGAAATATTTTTTCTTTATCTCAATCCATTTATGTTATATCGTGACACAAAATTCCAAACCAATTCAGATGTGTTCTGACCTTGAAAAGTTGCGCTAAACCAAACATGGTCTCCACCAATATATTTGTAATGCTCAACAGAAACTGAGCTATCTCCTTGATCATAAGCATAATGTTCAATATTGTTGTCACTTGTTACGGTTGGGGTTAAAACTGTATTATTAAAATTAATCCAATGGTCCAACGTACTTTGGGCAGAGTTATAGTCACTACTCCCATTATAGGGGAGAACACCATCAGAGGTTCCATGAAGATGTACTACTGGCATTGGATGACTGGTAGGTCCGGTACAATCTAACATAACTCCCGAAACAGATGCTACTGCAGCAATTAAATCACTTTTATAGTTCGCAAGTCCATACGCCATCATGCCTCCGTTTGAGTATCCAGCAGCATAAATTCTTTCCATATCTACATTATACTGAGATGAGATTTCAGTTATCATGGATTCAATAAATCCAAAATCATCAGCATCACTTTTATTGTCTCCTCCTAATGGACAAGCGTTCCAATGAGATAAACCATCTAAATAACTACCTTGAGGATAGACTAAAATAAAAGCGTCAGCTTCTGCCAATGAGCGCATATCTGCTTCTTGCATATAATCACTTGCACTACCACCAAACCCATGAAAATTCAGCATTAGTGGAACAAAAGATGTTCCATCATAAGAGCTTGGTATGTATAACAGATATTCTCTGTTCAGACCGTCATGAACTATAGTCTGTGCATTAGTATATGAGTAATATTCCTCTTGATTTTTGTTATTATCTTTTTCTTCAATTTCATCTCTCGAACAACCAAAAATAAAAAGAAAAACTAAAAGTGTAAGAATAAGTTTTTTCATTTGTTCACCTTTTTATAATGAAAAATATCTTTACTAACCGAAAATAAATTTTCATGAAAATTTACATTAAACTTCTGGAGGCTTGTTTTGAAAAAAGGGAGCGATTACAAAAGTTTATGTGAAAGTATAAAATATTATAGTACTATTACATAATAATTTAGAATGACCTCGTGTTTTGAAACATCTCTATAGTTTAGTTTAGCAATAGTAGTTTTTTAGGTAAATAAGGGATGATTCCATATCCTAAACGCTTTAATACAGTAATTTTCTCAGTGGCTGTAAGGTAATATCATAAGGGCGGAGTCGGGCTGGCCGATCGGGCCAGACTTAAACCCGACCCCCCTTTTTTGTCTCTGTGAAGACATTCTTGGTATTCTGGAATCATAATATCGACGTGATGTCCTTGTGTGCGAAGTTCTTTGGACAACGAAAAGACCACATCTGCTAATCCACCGGTCTTCACAATGGGCAAGGATTCACTGGCTATCATTAATATCTTCACGATGGCGCCTCTACCTTCATACTATCAAATAGTGAAAGCGTTT
>CBFHOU010000015.1:0-12427 GCA_965657695.1 Bacillota bacterium
ATTGCTTTTTATGGGTGTTGTCCACTGTGTAGGAACCCGAAGTCGTGCTTTGACTTCAAAACTGGAAGTGTCCGTTCGGATAATGTTTCCACGGTTCGTAAATCCATAAAGATCAGATTCCGGATACACCCAGTGTCCACCGGTTACGACATCGGATTTATTTTTCGACTTAATGGCTGTTACGCCGGATGCTGTAAGTCCGGATTGTGGTACTTCATGACTGGCAAAGACACTGACCATTCCTTGCTTCGTAGTTACCATAATAGTAGATGAACTTCCCACTTCAGCACTGACAACTTTATCGCCAGCTTTCAGTGAGATGGCTTTCATTTTTTTGGTATAACGCGTGACATTAAAATCCGCAAGAGAAGTTCGTTTAATGTTTCCTCTTCGTGTGGTTATTAAGACATCAACTTTAGGGTTAAACTCTTTGATCAAGGCACTCGAGATAATCGTCTCATCGGCATCAACGCTGACAAGGTTTGAAATGTGTGTTCCTAAATCTTTCCACTTCACATCCGGTAATTTAAAGACTGGATAATAGGTGTAATTTCCTTTGGATGTAAAAAGTAACAGGGTTGATAGCGTTGTAGCTTCATAAATCCCGATGACCACATCATCCGGTTTTAATCCGACTTCCATTTCTTTCATCGCTCCATACGAACGGGTTGAGACACGTTTGACATATCCTTGAGCGGATACGGCAACCATGGTGGGTTCATCTTTAATTAAATCTTCTTCGGCAAGCTTGATCGTTTCAATTTCGTCTTCTATGAGGCTCTGACGCGGCATGTCGAACTCATACAGTAAGGCTTCAATTTCAGCCTTAATCACGGTTTTTAATAGCTCTTCACTGGATAAAATTCCTTCCAAGCGTTTAATGTCTGCGGTTAATTCTTTGTTTTCCTTTCGCAGCGCTGTTATGTCCGTATTACTTAAGCGATATAGTTGTAAGGTTACAATCGCTTCAGCTTGATCGTCAGAGAATCCATATTGTTTCATGATGGCTTCTTTAGATTCTGATTTGTTCTTGCTTTCCTTGATGAGTGCAATAATATCATCGACAATGTCGACCATCGCCTCTAACCCTTCAACAATGTGTTTGCGTAACATTGCTTTTTGTAGGTCATAGTTACTTCGATTGGTAATAACATCTTTTTGATGCAGGATATAGGAATCGATGATCGCAAGCAGCCCCATAAGCTCAGGTCGGCCATTATGAATTGCCACCATGTTGAAATTATAGCTACGTTGTAAGGGGGTATTTTTAAGTAAATAATTAATAATGACATCTTGATCCGCGTCTTTTTTGGTGTCAATAACAATCCGTAAGCCTTCACGGTCACTTTCATCGCGGACTTCCGTCATGCCAACTACTTTATTTGCAGCACGGATTTCATCCATTTTACGAACCAAGGTGGCTTTATTGACATCATAAGGTAATGCTTGAATGATGATTTGTGAGCCACTAATTTCATAAATACTACGAAGGACAATGCGGCCTTTTCCCGTCTCATAGGCATCTTTGATTCCATCTGTACCTTGGATGATGCCACCTGTTGGAAAATCAGGTCCTGGTAAGACACTCATCACGTCCTCGAGCGAACAATGGGGGTCATCAATGCGTTTCATTACCGCGTGCATGACTTCGGTTAAATTATGCGGCGGTACATCCGTTGCATACCCACTACTAATCCCTGTCGATCCATTGATTAATAAATTAGGAAAGCGAGCCGGTAAGACCACCGGTTCGTATTCTTCGTCATCAAAGTTGGGAATGAAATCAACGGTATGTTTATTGATATCCGCTAATAGTTGCTCAGCAATTGGGGTTAAACGAGCTTCGGTATAGCGCATTGCAGCAGGGGAATCCCCATCGATAGATCCATTATTTCCATGCATATCGACCAATGGCATATTGGTTTTAAATTCTTGGGATAAACGAACCATCGCGTCGTAGATACTCGAATCACCATGGGGGTGATATTTCCCCATGACTTCCCCAACAATACGAGCTGATTTTTTGTAGGGACGATCACTAAACATCCCCATTTTATACATTCCGTATAAAATACGGCGCTGAACCGGTTTTAATCCATCTTTGACGTTGGGTAGTGCACGGTCTTGAATAATGTATTTAGAATACGTCGCAAAACGCTCACTGATAATATCTTCTAAGCGGGATTCAATGATCTTTTCGGTATATTCGGTTAGGACATTCTTGATGTTTTTCTTCTTACTCATTGGTGGGACCTATGTTGAAATCATCCTCATCGACAAAGGCAATATTGGCTTCAATCCAATCACGACGTGGTTCAACCAAATCACCCATTAAGACTCGAATACGGCCTTCAGCGTCACTAAAATCATCAATTTGGAGTTGAATTAACGTTCGCGTTTCAGGGTTCATCGTGGTGTCCCACAATTGTTCTGCATTCATTTCCCCTAGTCCTTTGAAACGTTGAATGGTGCCTTTATTTTTCGCGAGAAGTTTCTCGAGTTGTTCTTCATTCCAAGCATATTCTGAGGCTTTTTTCCCCGACGCATAATTCACTTTATATAACGGAGGCTGCGCAAGATAGATTTTTCCTGATTCAATCAACTGCGGCATATATCGGAAGAAAAAGGTGAGGAGCAAGACTTGAATATGGGCGCCGTCGGTATCCGCATCGGTCATGATGATGATCTTATTGTATCTTGCTTTGGACAAATCAAAATCGGCGCCAAGACCAGCCCCTATCGTGTGAATAATCGTTGAGACTTCTTCATTCTTTAACACATCAGTAATTGAAGCACGTTCGGCGTTAATTACTTTCCCACGCAGAGGTAAAATCGCTTGGTGACGACGATTTCTGCCTTGTTTAGCAGATCCGCCGGCACTGTCTCCCTCAACCAAAAAGAGTTCAATCTCATTGGGGTCTTTGCTGGTTGCTGGAGAAAGTTTACCAGACAGTAATACTTCACTGCGGTTTCGTTTCTTCTCCATTCGAGCATCTTCGCGTGCTTTACGTGCCGCATCACGAACCCGTCGTGCATCCACAGATTTACTAATTAGTTGATGGGCAAAATCCGCTTGTTCTTCTAATAAATAGCGAATCCGATCAACAATCACGTTTTCAACGGCTTGTCGGGCTTCAGGAGTCCCGAGTTTACCTTTGGTTTGTCCTTCAAATTGGAGAAGATTTTCGGGAATTCGAATGCTTAACACGACCGTTAAGCCTTCACGAATATCGACCCCTTCTAAGTTGGCTTCTTTTTCTTTTAATAACCCTAGTCGTCTTGCATGCTCGTTAACAATCTTGGTTAGTCCAACTTTAAACCCCGTTTCATGCGTTCCTCCGTCTTTGGTGCGAACATTATTCACAAACGACAATAAGTTATCCGCATACCCTTTGGTAAACTGCATGGCACATTCAACTTCAATCATGTCAGAAATCGATTCAATATAAATGGGCTCATGAAACGAATCCTTGCCCTCATTAATCGCTTTGACAAAGGCTAAAATACCTTCCTCAAAATGGAAGGTTTCCGCTTCACCACTCCGTTTATCGGTGAGGCTAATCTTAACGTTTTTAATTAAATAGGCGGCTTGTTTTAAGTGATCCTTAATCGTGTCATAAGAATATAACGTGGTGGAAAACATGGTAGGTTCTGGTTTGAACCATACACTCGTTCCGGTATGGCGATTCCCTTGTCGAATGCTTGATTCGCCAATGAAATTTGCGCCATCTTCAAATCGTTGGGTATATACTTTTCCTTGTTGATGGACGGTCACTTCAAGCCATTTACTTAAGGCGTTGACGACACTGGCTCCCACCCCGTGGAGTCCTCCGGCCATCTTATAACCGGAATCCCCACCGAATTTTCCACCCGCGTGAAGTTTTGTAAAAATGACTTGCGGTGTAGGAATGCCAGAAGCATGTTGCCCGATTGGAATACCTCGACCATTATCGGTAACTTGGATTGAGTTGTCTTCATGGATAATGACATCGACTTGATTGGCCTCACCAATTAAGACTTCATCCATGGCGTTATCGACAATCTCCCATACTAAATGGTGAAGTCCTCTCGTATCGGTCGAACCGATGTACATGCCGGGACGTTTTTTAACGGCTTCTAAGCCTTCTAATATTTGGATGGATTGTTCACTGTAGCGAACGCTCATGCAGTTCTCCTATCGCAGGTATATTATCATTATTTGACCGAGACTGTTCTATGCTATAATGTTTTTTCGGAGGCTAACAGCATGGAAACGTTGTCTGTGGTTGTCGTACTGATTGTAGCATATTTACTGGGAGCGATTCCCTTTGCATTTCTGATTGGTATGAAATTTCGAGGTGTAGACATTCGTCAACACGGTTCAGGTAATCTGGGGGCCACCAACGGCATTCGTGTCTTAGGTCCTAAATTAGGTCTGTCTGCTGGCATCTTAGATGCAATAAAAGGCCTACTGCCTGTTGCCTTGGCGCAACTCGTCGCCTCTGTATACTTTGATGGGACCTTCCCAATCAATGTATTATGGGTTGGATTTGTCGCCGCCTTGGGACACTGCTATCCCGTTTATGTTGGTTTTCGCGGTGGAAAAGCGGTGGCCACATCAATCGGCGTTTATTTGTACCTGTTTCCACTTCAAACGGTGGTTGCATTTCTGCTCTCATTAGGGATTGTTAAACTAACAAAGATTGTATCGGTTGCCTCAAGTTTATTCTCGGTCATGTTCGTCATTTACGGACTTGTGACAAATATTGGTATTGATTCGTTATTGCCGATGATTGCAATCATGGTCTTGATTTTATGGCGTCACCGCAGTAATTATCAGCGAATTTTGAACGGCAACGAAAACAGAGCTAAAATATAAGAACCCCATAGCGGGTTTTTTATTACAAAAAAAATAACCCCAAAGGGTTATTCAATACTCATACTTCGCATGATTTCACGAATTTGTTTTTCGCTAGGTTTACGACCCATTTGTTGAAACATCATTCGAATCATTTTTTCACTGACCGGAGGATTTTCTTTTAAGTATTTCTTGGTAACACGTTGTGAGACGTAAAACCCGATTCCCCCTCCAGCAAGTGCTGTAAGTGCAATGATTAAACCGAAAGCCCAAATTGCAATTGTCATAGTATAGACTCCTTTTACCCTTTTAATTGTACACTACTTTCGCCATCACTCAAGATTTCACTAATTAGAAACTTTCTATAATTTGATGGTTTATTTATAAGGCTGAAGCGTTATAATAGAGTAGTAATCCATAAAGGAGGAATTATGCCACATTTTATTACGGAAGACTGCATCATGGCAGGACCTTGTGTGGACGTATGTCCCGTGGACTGTATTTCTGAAGGCGATCCAATGTTTATCATTAACGAAGAGATTTGCATTGATTGCGGAGCATGCGCTGAAGTATGTCCTGCAGACGCAGTTAGAGTACGCGACTAACACAATACTAAAGGGCCCGAGTGGGCCCTTTTTTATGTTTGATATAGTTTGATAAGTTCTTTTATCTCTTGATGTTTTGCAACATGTTCGGGAATGCTCGCAAGTAAGGTTTTGAGTTCTTGGGTTTTATGTTTACGGTAACGTACCACAAGCTCAGACGAATCGCTTTTTAGCATCGGTCCCACTTCAAAGTCGATGAGTTGATAGTCTGCTGAGCCGCGTGTAAACCGAAGGAGTTCATAATACACCCCTGTTTCTAAGACCACTTGTTCATGCTCAATGATAAAGCCACTCTCCACCAGATGATAGCGAACCAAGGGTACGGCCACAGTGGGACTCGTAATGATGGTTTCTACATGGGTGGGAATGCTTTGTAAGATTTCAACGATCGTTCGCCCGCCAAGACCGGCTAGAACAAGGGTTGTGACATCATCACTTAGCTGTTGAATCCCATCGGCCAAACTTAATACAATGCCAGAGATTCCTTTGGTATTTTCATAAGCACTGGCCAAGGGACCCGGTTTATTATCGACCGCATACACCTTAGGACTAATGCCTTCTTGGACCAACCGCTTCGGTAAATAACCATGATCGGTCCCGATGTCTGCAACAATGGCCCCTTTCGGGACCATTGATAGTATTGCATCAAGGCGATTCATTAGTTGTTAATAAAATCCATTAATCGTTTCGATTTGGAAGGGTGACGTAATTTGCGTAATGCTTTGGCTTCAATTTGACGGATTCGTTCCCGAGTGACTCCAAATTCTTTGCCGACTTCTTCTAAGGTTCTGGTTTTACCATCGAGTAATCCAAAACGCATACGAAGAACTTTTTCCTCGCGGTCGGTTAAGGTTTCTAGTACCTTATCTAACTCAACTTTGAGCATTTCTCGGGTCGTATATTCAATGGGGTTTAAGGCATCCACATCAGGAATGAAATCGCCGAGTGTTGAATCCTCTTCCTCTCCCACCGGAGATTCCAAGGATACGGGATCTTGAGAAATCTTTTTAATGACTTTAATCTTCTCAACACTAATTTCTAGGCTATCCGCAAGTTCTTGCGCGGTTGGTTCACGACGAAGTTCTTGCGTTAATTTACGTTGTTGGCGAACGACTTTATTGATTTGCTCGACCATGTGTACAGGAATTCGAATAATACGTGCCTGGTCGGCAATCGCACGGGTAATGGCTTGTCGAATCCACCATGTCGCATAGGTTGAGAATTTAAAGCCTTTGGTGTGGTCAAACTTATAAACGGCTTTCATTAAACCAATGTTTCCTTCTTGAATTAAATCCAAGAACTGAAGACCTTTACCGACGTGTTTTTTCGCAATCGAGACCACCAAACGTAAGTTGGCTTCTACCAAGTGGTTTTTTGCGACCTCACCTGTCCCGATAATAATATCGATTTCACGACGTTTTTCATCCGAAATCTCCACTCCATCTTCGAGTAATTGAGCGAGTTCCACTTCGGCGTTCATGCCGGCTTTCACTTCTTTTGCAATCTTAAGTTCTTCTTTGGTGGTTAATAAATCGACTCGACCGATTTCCTTTAAATACATACGAACCGGGTCGTCACTACGAACGAAATCCACTGTGTTTTCCGCTTTTTGGGCACGATATTCTTCTTCAAGTTGACGGACAACAGTTTCTGCATCCATTTCGATGTCTTTAATATCTTCTTCTGAAGCATCCAGACTATCTAGCGCCATTTCACGTATGCCTTCATCGAGTTCGGTAAGCTTGATATCAACGAGTTCTTCCTCGCCAACAATGTCGATCCCTTGGGCTTGGAGTTCATCGAGTAGTACTTTTAGTGCTTCATTTTCTTCTGGGAAGGCGCGACGTATGTCGGAAATGGTAATAAATCCTTCGGTTTTCGCTTTTCCTAAAAAGACCTTGACCGGGTCCATGGTTTTATTCTTTTTACTCATGATGGCCTCCTTTAATTTTCTTACTAATTTGACGCATTTCTTCCGCAATACGGTAGCGTTCTTCGCCGCTTACGCTGGGAAGCAAGTTTTGTAAATACTGCATTCGTTGTTGCAAGTTGAACTCTTCCATTGTAGCAAATAACCCCTCTAGTTGAGAGAGTGAACGATATTCACTAAAATGCAAGATTTGTATCGCTTCTTCTACAAGTGGTTGAGGAAGCAGCGGCAGGAAGGCGTCCGCTTGAAATACGCTGTATTGTTGATAATAACGCATAAAGCCTTCTTTAATGGCTTCATGGGACTCTTTCATCATCGTGGTGAGCTTTTGATCTATCGTATATGCGATATCTTTTGAGGTTTTCATCAGGCTCAGCAATTCTTTTTCGGCACGCTCAAATTTCTGATAATCACGTTTTTTAATGACTTCAGCCGGTTTTCTGGATGGAATTTTAAAGTCATTCGTCACACTAGACAACGACACGTGTAAGAAATCTGCCATTTTTTGCAAATAGCGTTCCTGCGCGGTTGTTGGTAATACCCGTAAGTAACTAAACATGGAGTCTTTAAAGGTTCGAACTTGATGAATGTTATCGATGTTGGTCATATTTTTTAGTCGATTAAAAATGAACTCTGAGCCACTGATGGCTTGTTGTAACAGTGTTTCAAAGCTTTCCTTGCCGTGTTCTCGAATGTATTCATCGGGGTCTTTGCCTTGGGGAAGTAACAGGACATAGGTGTTTAAGGCATATCCTTGCAGTGCACTTTGAAAGGCAGCTTGCTGACCGGCGTTATCCCCATCAAACACAAAGTAAATGGGGTAATTGGCTGCTTGCAGTTGCTTTGCATGATCTTTTGTAAAGGCGGTTCCCATGACGGCAACCACTTCATCAAAGCCTTGTTCTGCCAAGGCAAACACATCCATGTAGCCTTCAACAAGGAGTAAACGGTTTCTTTGTTTGGCACTCACGCGAGCTCGAGACAAATTATAAAGTACAGTTGATTTGTGAAAAATAGGCGTATCTGGGGTATTGATGTACTTGCTGTCGGTGCCTTGGAGTACCCGGCCACTAAAGCCAATCAGTTGGCCATCGCCATCTTCTATTGGAATCATAATGCGTTCCCGAAAGAGCTCATGTCCAGATTCACTATTTACTAATCCGGCTTGCTGAAGGTCTAAGACGGGAATCTTTTGTTTGTTTGCCGCTTCAACAAGCGTTGCTTTTTTAGGTGCATACCCTAAACCAAAGCGCTTCATGGTCGATTCAGTGACACCCCGTTGTCGTAAGTAATCTCGCACCGGTTCTGCTTCTTTCGCATTGTATAAGACAAATTGGTACATTTGAGCGGCTAGCCCATTGGCTTTGATTAAATTTTGATGGGGTTTCGCGCGAACTTCAACCTTTAATCCGGCACGGTCAGCGACCTTACGAAGGGCTTCGGGAAATGGGATTTGCTCAAAATTTTGGACAAAGCCAATCGCATTGCCACCTGCTCCACAGGAGAAGCACTTATAAATCTGTTTATCCGGTGACACCGTCATCGAAGGATTGGAGTCCGCATGAAAAGGACACAACCCGACGAGGTTCTTGCCCTTTTTTTGGAGTTCAACATAGTCACTGACAACATCTACGATGTCAACAGCAGCTAATACATCTTCGATTGTGGGATTTGCGAGTGCCATGGGCCTCCTACAGGAATGATTCGATATATGTCACTAGATTACTTATTGCCACACGTTCTTGTGCCATCGAGTCACGTTCACGAACGGTGACGGTTTGATCCTCCATCGTTTGTTCATCAATGGTAATACAAAATGGGGTTCCAATCGCATCTTGACGACGGTAACGTTTCCCAATATTTCCAGTATCATCATATTCACAGCGTAAACGGTCAGCCAAGAGTTGATACACTTCTACCGCTTTATCACTATGATGTTTTTTCATCAAGGGAAAGACGGCTACTTTGAATGGTGCAACACTCGCGGGCAAATGAAGAACTTCTCTGGTTTCTTCGCCGATGGCTTCTTCTTCGTAATGCTCGGCAAGTAACATTAAGACGGTTCGGTCTGCCCCAACGGTTGATTCAATGATGGTTGGAACAAAGACTTCGTTCGTTATGGGATCACGGTACTCCAAGCTTTGTTTGGAATGAATCATATGTTGGGATAAGTCAAAATTAGTTCGGTTGTGGGTTCCGTTAATTTCGCCATACCCCATGGGGAAACGGTATTGAATATCAACAGCCGCTTTGGCATAATGAGCGAGTTTTGTATGTTCATGATATTTCAGATTGCTCGGATCGATGCCCAAGCGAAGAAAGAAATCCCATGCTTTTTGTTTTAGCATGTCATAACTGTTTTCATCCTCTTCGGGTCGAATGAAATATTGGTACTCCATTTGCTCAAATTCGATGGTGCGAAACGTGAAGTTTCCGGGTGTAATTTCGTTACGAAAGGCTTTCCCGATTTGACCAATCCCAAATGGAAGTTTCGCCCGCATACTACGTTGAACATTTAAAAAGTTCACGTATTCGCCTTGCGCTGTTTCTGGGCGTAGATAAATTGTTTGTTTATCGCCGGTAACACCACGTTGTGTTTCAAACATCAAGTTGAACTGACGTATCGGGGTAAAGTCTTTGGCTTTACATACCGGGCAACCAATTCCCTTTTCTTCGATGAGTTCTTCGAGCTGTGCTGGAGTTAATCCATCTGCGTCGATGTTTAGGGCATCTTCGACTAACGTATCAGCACGAAAACGGTTTTGGCATTTTTTACAATCGAGCAAGGGGTCATTGAAACTTGAAACATGGCCCGAGGCTTCCCATACTTTTGGGTTCATTAAAATGGCCGCATCAACCCCATAGGAGTTGGGGATTTGTTGAATGAAGTGTTTCCACCATAATTGTTTCACATTATTTTTGAGCTCAACGCCGAGTGGACCATAATCCCAAGTGTTAGCTAATCCTCCATAAATCTCGGACCCTTGGAATATAAATCCATATGTCTTGGCGTAGCGTACTAAATCTTCCATCTTCATAACAGCCTCTAGTAGTGAAAAATTTGCTGAATCCACGCGCGGGCGGTGGTTTCAACATGCACATGATACGAATAATACTGGTCTAATACTCGGCGTAAGCTTGCCGCATCAATGTCGGGTAATGCGTCGTTCAAATCGGCATGATACAGCTGATACATCGACAGGATCACGGCTTGATCAGTCATGACATCCGGTGATACATGGTTTTTGCACACCATGCCACCTTCTTGAATCGAAAAGCCGATTCGTTCTTTATGATCACAGATGACACATCGATCAAAGACAGGGTTCACACCTAGTAAATATAATAGCTTGATTTCGAGCATCATGGAATACGGTTCCGGGTCTTTGAGAAGTCTTGGATAGATTTCCTCAAAGAAGGGAACCAACTGCTCAAACGGAATGGTTTCTCGTAAGACATAAAATAATTCAGCTAGATGTTGCAAATACGCACTGACCTCTAAAGATAATGTTGATGTTGTGGTCATAGGCTTTGCGTCTTTTAATGTGGGTAGTCCAGAGCCAGTCAGCATGACCTCTAACCATTGATAGGGCTCTAGAATACTGCGAAATGCGGCGTTGTATTTTCGTACACCACGTGCCAAAAAGCTTTGAATTCCCGTCGCACTCATCAAATAAATGAGTTTACTGGATTCTTGATATTCTTGGGTTTTAACCACCCAACCTCTACTTGTCGTTGCCATACCCAAATTCCAGTAATCGGTGAGGTTTATTACGCCAATCACTCTCGTGTTTGACATATAAATTTAAGTAGATGTTGCGCTTAAATCGTTGATTTAAGTCTTTACGAGCTTGCATGCCAATGGTTTTAATCATGGAACCTTGATTCCCAATAATGATGCCTTTTTGCGTTTTCTTCTCCACGATGATATCGGCATCAATGTCCAGATATCCGTCTTCGTTTTCTTCCATTTTCGTAACCACCACAGCAACAGAATGAGGAATTTCATCATTCGTTAATCGTAAGACCTTTTCGCGAACCACTTCGGCAATCCACCATGATTCGGCTTTTGTCATGACGACATCGTCTGGATAAAAGGGTTCCCCTTCGGGTAAATACGAAATGATTACATCGGTAAGACGATCAATATTGTCATTCTCTAGAGCAGAAATGGGAACAAATTCAACAAAGTCATACGCTCGTTGGACTTGTTCGATGACGCGTAACACATCGTTTTTATTTTGTGCGAGATCCAACTTGTTAATCACACAAATCACTGGCGTCGAGATGTCTTTTAGTTGATCTAGAATAAATCGATCCCCTTCGCCGATTTTTTCATTGTAAGGCATCACAAATAAGATGACATCAACATGGTCAATCGCATGTAGTGCTCGTTGATTAATTCGATTACCTAGCTCGTGACGAGGTTTATGGATCCCGGGGGTATCAACAAACACAACTTGACCATCTTTGTGATGTAAAATGCCTTGAATGACATCTCTTGTGGTTTGCGCTTTGTCGGAGACAATCGCCATTTTCGTATGAACCAAGCGGTTAATTAATGTTGATTTTCCAACATTCGGTCGACCAATAATGGTCACAAAACCGCTTTTACCCATGTAGATGTTCCGGTGAAAAGGCGTAAGGTAAGAGTTCGGCCACACTGGTAGTTTGGGTTGTAGGATGATCGATTAACCCTAAGTACACAGGGGTGTTTGGTAAGAGGAGTTCTGACATTGCTTGACGACAAACACCGCAAGGAGAGCCGAGTTTTTGTCCATCGGTGACCACCGCGACGGCCACGATTTCTTTGGTGTTTTTCCCCTGGCTAATGGCGCTAAACAAAGCACTGCGTTCGGCACAATTGGTAACCGTATATGCGGCGTTTTCAATATTAACACCAGTGATCACACTGCCATCTTGAAATAACAACGCACATCCCACATGAAACTTAGAATACGGGATGTAACAATATTTCGTTGCTTCTTTTGCTTGTTGTAATAAATCGTTCATAACACTCCTTGTTGGATGATGTCTTCTTGAAGTTTCATCATC
>CBFHOU010000016.1:0-12299 GCA_965657695.1 Bacillota bacterium
GATCTCCCGTAAATTCATTTACATATCAAGCATTACTAGCCTACAATCCATCATCTTCTTCCAAAGAATACCCTTCGATTCGCAGCTTGTTTGTTGCGCTTCGTAGTCATGAAGTCGACTCAATTGTAGTTCCCATTGAAAACTCCACCGAGGGTAGTGTAACTACCACCATCGATGCACTATATGATGAAGATGTTTATATTACTGCTGAATTATATTTACCTGTGCAATTACATCTATATGGGAACAACTTAGAGTCCGTGACGCATGTCATGTCTCACCCTCAAGCTCTAGCTCAGTGTCGAAATCGTTTAGATTCGTTGTTGGGTTCTTACATTGAAGTTCCAACAGCAAGTACTGCTCAAGCGATTGAACAATTAGCAGATGATAATGATTCTGTTGCAGCAATCGCAAGTACACTATTTGAAGACCGGATTCCTGTATTACAACGTTTTGTCCAAGATATTGAAAACAATGAAACACGCTTTATTGTTGTGACGAATAAAGTCACTGATGTTGAGAATGCAAGTAAGACCAGTCTATTGTTCTTACCGCAAGAGGACCGACCTGGTTTACTGTATGACTTGCTTCATGAGTTTGCAATTCGAAAACTCAATCTAACACGAATTGAATCTCGACGTGACAAAACACGACCCGAAGTCTTTACCTTCTATCTTGATGTGATGAGCACATTTAACGATCCATTGTTGAAAGAAATCCTCACGATATTAGAGGTAAAGAAATTTGGTATCAAAGTCTTAGGTTCCTACCAAAGCGCAAAATAAAAACACCACATGTTGTGGTGTTATTTTATTTCATCGATGATATGTACGTTAGACTCCATCGTTGTAACAGACGATAAGCCTACTTTAACTAGATAGTCTCTCGTTTCTGCCGTCCATTCCATATCAATATTGTAGGAGCGAAAATCATCAATTGAGAGGGTGAAATCCACCGATGTATTCTCGTTGGGTTGTAATGTCAACCTCTTGAATCGCTTCAATTCATTGACCGGCCGAGCAACACTGTAGCTTAGTGCTTCGATATAAACTTGAATGACCTCTGTCACCTCAACCGATGACGGGTTGGACAGAGATACCGTTACCTTCAGATTGTCATTCTTTGACAACTCTGTTTTTGAGAGCTTCATCGAATCAATCAAAATGTGACCATATGTTAGTCCATATCCAAACGGGTATAACGGGTCATTGGATTGATCGATATAATGTGAACGATATCGATACATCGGGTCGTTAGGATTGAGCGGTCGACCCGTTTTATAGTGATTGTAATATAGTGGAATTTGACCTTGATGAGAGGGAAATGTCATCACACATTTTGCACTTGGATTCGTTTTTCCCGTGATGATATTCATGAGCGCAGGTCCTGTTTGTGTTCCAGGTTGAAACGCATATAAAACAGCTTGCGCTTTTTGATCAATCTCAGTGATCACGAGGGGACGTCCGGCAAAAACAACAGCAATTACATTGCCATGTTTGGATGTAACAAAATCAAACAATTCACGTTGTTCTTGTTTGATTGAAATGTTGACTTTGCTATATCCTTCTCCGGCCTCATTACCTGGTTCACCAAGCGTTACAATTACCGCGTCATACTTCGATAAGTCAATATGTTGAACATCTACCATCTCAGGAAAACAATCAATCTCTACGCCTTGATTTTCCCATGCTTGATATAAGCTAGTTACTTCATCCTTACGCGTTAATGCGGGCCATTCGCCAATGACATCTTGCGAGGTACTAAACGGACCCACAAGGGCGATATTGGAGGATGCTAACGGTAAACAGTTGTCATTTTTGAGAAGAATGATGCTTTTTTCAGCAGCTTCTAGGGCTAGTTCTTTCGTTTCATCGGTAAGAAAGTATTGTTCGTGTTTGTCATAGAAGTTCCGATACGGATTTTTAAATAATCCCATCTCTTCTTTTAAAGATAAGACTCGTCCCACAGCATCATCCAATGCGTCTTCAGATATCTTTCCTTCTTCAAGTAATGTGGCTAAATGAGATTGAAAGGAGGTTGAGCCCATTTCATGATCGATGCCTGCAGTAAAAGTTTGGTAGGCGACATCCTTTAAATCTGTTGCGACTTTATGATCAATGATTTCTTCCGTTGAGGAGTAATCAGAAATGACAACTCCTTTAAATCCAAGTTGCTGACGCAAGATGTCTTGAAGTAAAAACTGATTGGCGGTCGCGGGTCGGTCAAAAACGACATTGAACCCGGTCATCACCATCGATACCCCAGCATCAATGGCTTCTTTAAACGGAGGGACAACCACCGTTTGTAAGCGTCGTAATGAGAGATCGACGGTATTATAATCGCGACCCGCTTCACTAAAGCCATATCCTGCGAAATGTTTTACACAAGCGGCTAATTGTCCAGGATAGGAGAGATTCGCTCCTTGATACCCCTTTACATAGCTTGCTGCTAGAACACCAGATAAATATGGGTCTTCCCCGTTGCTTTCCATTACTCGGCCCCATCTGGGATCGCGAACAATGTCGACCATCGGCGAAAACGTAAGGTGCATGCCTGCATGCGAGGCTTCATAGGCACTTGCTCTAGCAACTCGTTCAATTAAATCAGGATCAAAACTGCCCGCAAGGGCAAGGTTAATCGGGAACGCCGTACGATATCCATGAATGACATCAAAGGCAAAGAAAAGTGGGATTCCTAATCGTGTTTCTTCAACAGCTATACGCTGAAGTTCTCTCAGGATTGTAACATCATAAACACTTAAAATAGAGCCGATTTTTCCATCTCTGATTTGTTGTAATGTTTGGCTCGTATCTAATTCATGTCCTGTTATAACATCAGAAAAATAACTCGTCTGCTGTAGCTGACCAATCTTTTCTTGAAGCGTCATTTTATGTAAAAGGTTAATTATGGTCGGACTACTCTTCATCATTATCATACAATCGCAAAGACTGAATAATAAATTGTTGAGGTAGGGACGAACGATCGACGGGACCGCCGAGGTTTCCTCCGATCGCTAAATTCATCAACACAAAGAAAGGTTGGTCAAATGGCCACCCCTTGTGGGAAGTGTCACGTCCGTAATCACCTTTGCGAAACGTAACCACTTCTTTTCCATCTAATTCAAATACTATTCGGTCGGAATACCAGTCAATCGCATATCGATGGAACGTTTCTGTCACTTCGGATCGATGCAGTTCATGCGTGTAATATTCTTGTTTTTGCCAATTATATAATTCGGTATGAAGTGAATAATATAACACACCGGGTCGTCGCCCAACGTGTTCCATAATATCGATTTCACCACTTTTTGGCCATGAGCCATATATATTGTCGTTAGGAAGTAGCCACAGTGCCGGCCATGTGCCTACGCCACTTGGTACACTCGCCACAAATTCGACACGACCGTACTGCAGCGTTAACGTATCTTGCGTGTCAATTCGTGCGGACTCAATGACACCATTCTTTTCAACCGCCTGAATCACAAGACCTTGATCGGTAAAGAAATGGGTATCGGAAGAATCTGTGTATTGCTGTTCTTCATCGTTGAACCATTTCTTGCCAACACGAACATTGAAAACAGATCGGTCTAAGCTCGACATATTTGTAAAATCGTATTCCACTCTAAGCTTCATTCTTTTTTTCACCCTTCGGTCTACAAGTACTTTCTCCAGCGAGTAATTCTGTCGCTACCGAAACCGTCTCGGCTTTGCGTTTGTCTTCGGTTTGTTCAACCATGTCTAGAATAGACTGCGCCGCAATCTCGCCCATTAATGTGGTGTTTTGACGGACAGTCGTTAATCTTGGGGTAATCATTTGTCCAATATCAATCCCATCAAACCCAATCACCGAGATATCCTCCGGAACTCGTAGTCCGGAATCACGAGCTGCTTGAATTGCACCAATCGCCATTAAGTCTGAGGCACAAAAGACCGCTGTAGGAGGTGTTGATAACTCTAGCAACTCCTTCATTCCCTCATACCCTTCGTCTTTGGAATACTTTGAACCATTAAACTCATATTCTTGTGGTAACGTGATGCCGTGTTGAGATAGCGCAACTTCAACCGCTAGTTTACGAATTCCTCCAATGAATGTTTCAGGATCTCCATAAATGTGAGCAATGTTTCGATGGCCTAACTGAACCAAATGATCGATTGCAAGTTTTGCCCCGGATTCATTGTTTGATGTTACTGTAAGCGCATTTTCAACATTATAATCAATAACAACAATCGGGAATTCTGATTCATAAAGCTCAATCATACTTGGGTTGTTAAAATCAGCACATAACACTAAAATCGCATCCACTTGTTTGCGAATCGAATGTTCATAGTATGAGCCATTCTGGAGACCCATGTTTTTCGCAAGAAATAAGATATCGTATCCTTTGTCTTCCACCACGGCTTTGAAACTTTCTAAAATTTTAGAAAAAAGTGGGTGTTGTAATCCTTGTTGCGTTACCTCCTCAAAGATGATGCCAATCGTATATGATCGCGATGTTTTGAGAGAACGTGCTGTCGAATTAGGGACATACCGCATTTCTTCCATGAGTTTGATAATTACTTCTCTAGTACTATTTGGAATATCTGGATAGTTATTAATCACCTTAGATACTGTTGAAATACTATATCCAGATCGTTTTGAAATATCTTTAATCGTTACCATTATTCACCATCCAACTTAAAATCAAAGTAATTAAGATTGAAACCACCTTGGGCTGCACGTAATCGAAAGGTATATATCCCTTCCTCTAGGGTAAATGAATCCGAGGTCACATCTGTCCAAGATTGCCACGCCCCTGTTTTTGGTATTGATGTGACGGTGAGAGGGAATCGAGAACGAGTAAGTAGTTCTAGCTCTCCTCCTCCATCTAAACTGGCGACACGGTAGGTAATACGATACGTTCCTGCTTCTTCTACTCGAAGGATGTACTCCAAAGAATCTCCTTGGTCAATCCATCCTACATTGACATCACCACTACTATCTTCTGTAATTTCAGTGCGTATTCCAGTCATTGCATCATACGCTTGCGCTTGTACACGTTGATTAATCGAACGTACGGGCTGAGTCGTAGCAGAAATGGATACGCGAGGTGAACGATTTCCACTAAAATCTTCCGCTTCTACCTCCAATGAAACAGTCGTTTCTGCGGGTAGATCTTCGACCAAAAATGCATTAACAGTGGTCGAACCCACCAAATTTCCATCCGCATAAACATGATAGTTGGATACTAATACATCGGACTCTTTATCCCACATAAAACGGACTGAATTATGGGTTGTTTTTTGAACTTCTGGATTGCTAATGGCATTTGATAAATCTTGGGATAATTGCGAATAGTCTCGTTGATATACACGCACATAATCCACTTCCATCGCTTGAGGGAAAATTGATGGATCAACCCCTCGTGCGCCACCCCACGTTCCACCAACCGCAATGTTCATAATTAAATGAAACGGATCATCAAAGGGCCAAGCATCACTGTTGGTTATATCAACGGTTGAGGTTGGGTTAAATCCAAAACGAGCATAACGTGTCCCATCAATGAATAACTCAATACTTCCAGGTTCCCAAATCATTTCATATACATGAAATTCGGTTTCAACGGTAGGTACCCGTTTAGAAAATCCAATTTGGGTATTTAACATATGGTTAAATGCCCCCGTATGGATGGTTCCATGAACGATTTCTGGGTCATATCCTACATATTCCATGATGTCAATTTCACCACTTGCTGGCCATTCTCCATATACCCAGTTTGTTGGTAGCATCCAAATGGCTGGCCAAACTCCACGTCCTCCAGGCATTTTGGCACGAACTTGAATTCGGCCATACAACCAGTCTCCACGGAAACGACTAACCAGTCTTGCAGAGGTATAGTTGTTTTGTCCCACCGATTCTTCTACGGCGCGAATCGATAAGACTCCATCTTCAACCGAAGCATTGGTGAGATTTTCACGGGTGTAATATTGTAATTCTTGGTTTCCCCATCCGTGGCCTCCAACGTCATACCCCCAACGCTCTGGATTCGGTAAGCCATCAATATCAAACTCATCACACCAAACAGGTTGCCACTCATCAATGTTGTCTAAGTAATTACACGATTCATCAACAATGGAGCGTGGATCAATAGAAACACTCGCCTCAGGTGTACATGAAGCTAGCAATAACGTTAACGTTATGATTGGTACTATTGTTTTCATTATTATTCTCCTGTAATTCCAGTGCGGTCGATACTTTCTACAAAGTGACGCTGCGTGAAAAAATATAAGATAAGTAACGGTAAAATCGCTAAGATATTTCCCGCTAATTTTGCGACCTGCATTAGCTCACGAGCTTGTGATCCTTCGGGAAATAGTGAGGTGTAGTTAATAAAGAATTGCTCGACACGAAGCGGAAGAGTTAAAAACTCTGATCCTCGAAGGAATAATCCACTAAGGAATGTCTCATTGTAGTACCATACAAAACTAAATAAAAAGACAATAATAATCGCTGGTGTCGCAAGGGGAATCGCAATTCGGGTAAAGACATTCCACGGCGTTGCCCCATCAAGTTGTGCGGATTCTTCTAAACTTTTAGGAATCATTCGGAAGAATGAATAGAAAATTAAAATATAAATCGCCCCATTAAATCCATGTCCTAATATGGCGGGGTAAATAAACGTTTGAATAGACCCTAAGAGTCCGTATTGTGCATATAAACGAAAGGTCGGCATCATCGTAATTTGTGGAGGGACAATAAAGGTCATAATCATCAAGACCATCCACACTCGCTTCAGTGGAAAGTTATAACGAGCAAACCCATACCCAATAATTGCACTCGATACCGTTGCAGATAGTGCTGGTACCCCTGCTAACAGCACAGCATCACGAAGAGCCATAGGATAATCGATTGCTTCCCATACCAATTGGTAATTTTCCCAATTTAAACTCGATGGGATCCATCGAATCGAAGAGTCGATAATATCGGAAACACTCATCAGACTATTTGTGACCATGAAGAGCATGGGATACAAATAAATATATCCTAAGCTAATAAGCAGCGTGTAGATTAATGTTTTAAACAACAATCCATCGCTAAATTTCATTCCAAATAGACGATAACGAATCCAATCTTGAATTTGGCGAGGGTCTTTAAGACGAGCTTGCCATTGCTTCATAAAAGCTCTCATCCTAATGCACCTCCTTCTTCTCAATACTTAGTGCACCGACGAAAATAGCCATGATGATTGCCATCGTCAAGAAGTATACCCAGGATAACGTTGCACTATATCCATAGCCTGTCGTTAACGCGGGGGTAGACTCCGATAACATAATATTGCGGATATAGATGATCACATCATTTAAACTAAAGACACTCATCGATACAACGGTATAAATAACAGAAACTATGATTAAAGGTTTAATCGCTGGAAGCGTAATCTTCCAGAATGCTTCCCAAGCAGACGCTCCATCAATCATCGCCGCCTCATATATCGCACGGTCAATTTTTTGCAGACCCGCGAGTAAAATTAAAATTTGAATTCCTGCAAACCACAACACCAATAAAATCTGATTAAATAATTCTTCAATCGGACTCGCAAGAAATGTCCCGACATTGTTAATGATGAAATCAATAAACCCATAACTCTCAATGGATGGAAGCGTGGTCGCCCCTTGATTCATCAACTCGCCAATCACCGGTCCAGATGAAATAATGACTGGAAGGAAAAAGATTGTTCTCCATATCCCTTTTCCTTTAATGTTTTGATTAATTAACATCGCAATAATTAAGGCAAATACGATGGTCACTGGTAAATTCAATAAAAGACGAAACACATAACTAATTAATATCTCAATAAAGTAGGGGTCTTGTAGGACACTCGCTTGATAGTTTTGTATTCCTACAAAGATTAAATTCAAGTCTGCGCCATCAAAGCGGACCTTAAAGAGCGATAAATATAAACTGTAAAATACAGGATAAAATGCAAACACCGAAAAGCCAACTAACCATAGCAGGATAAATAAATAACCTAAACTACTTTCTCGTCGTTTATTGGTTACTTGTAAATCAAATCGGTTAAAAAACCGAATGTGACTA
This sequence comes from Bacillota bacterium, assembly GCA_965657695.1. Classification (GTDB taxonomy): domain Bacteria; phylum Bacillota_I; class Bacilli_A; order MAG-NZ; family MAG-NZ; genus M30B81. Next base: position 8,074 of record CBFHOU010000016.1, read on the forward strand.
AGTTGGACATCAAGAACTCGGTTATGGGTTGCAGAATGCCAGAAACGATCCCACCATTGGGACACTTTTAGCGTGAATGGGGAAATGCGGTCTCGAAGTTTATCCATTATTCGCCCCTTTCTTGAACAAGATATGACTGAGCATCAACCGTAACTCCACTTACATCAAACGAAGTGGGTCCGTAGTTAATAATAATTTCAATCCCATTGTCATACGTATTCGCAATCACATCATTTGCAAGACGGTTTCGTGCAACTAAGGTTGCTCCCATTACTGAACTGAGAGCACCGTTTACAAAGGTATATTCCTCAACAATGGTTGATTCCCAACTTGCAAATTCTGTCGCAAAATATCGTTCAATATCACTTCCCTTTAAATCACTGGATCGATTGTTGGTCACCACATAGGAAGGATACACATTAAAGTCAATCATTCGTAATAGCTGGTTTCGGCCCACACTATTAAAATTCAAATGTAGACTAAACAACTCCATATTTCCAGCAAGAACTGTACTTAATAGCGGAATAGTTTCATCAAAGATTTTGAGCTGTGAATGGAAAAGTGGAGTATCAAAATACGTATCAATAAATGACCACGCATACGCATTCGGCTGGACATAGGCAGCATGTGAATCATATGCTTGCATCACATCTTGATAAAGCATTAATGAATCTTCACGTTGATACCAATCGTTTTGGTAAAACGAGAATAACGTGTTTCCCGTATCCTCGAATAGAATCTTCACCCCTGCATCAACAACATTCTCTAAATCATCCAAGGCCAACCTTTGAGTTGTTTCAGGATAAAGGGTAAAGGTACGATCATACACACACGATGAACACTCATCTTCTAAGCGGAAACGGTTCACGCCCATCGCCACATCACGGCGGTAACGAATCCGACCGTTTTCAGGTACAGAATAAATGTAGTTATTGACCAAATAAATCGGCATATCCGCATAATCAGTAAAGAAGCGTTCAAAGTCATTACGACTTCCCACTGCTGAATCGTATCGTAGTGTGCTTGGTAGATGCCCACTATATCCGCCATTATTCCAACCTAATAACGATAAGTGTTGATTGGTAATTCCGGCGGTTTCTAATGCACTAACAATTTGGCGAGTTTGATCTAGTGTTGTCATAACAATGGACTGTGTCCCAACAAACTGAGTGCGAGAATCCGACATAATTACTTGCGTATGTAAGGGAATCGAGTCATTCGTTTCGCTGATAGGCGTCAAGACTCCTTCACGAACCAAATAGTCCTGGTACGTATTTGCCATTCCGACATAGTTCGCTTCTTCGCCGGATAATAAATAATAGTGTACTGAAATATCAGAAGTGGATGTTTGATGGATTCGTTGTACCCCGCCTAATCCATCACTAGTAAAGCTCTGTAGATAGGTTTGATTTAAATCATATTTGGGATACATCAGATTATAGGGAACATTGTTTGCCCCAGCAGGAATCACAATCAAACGGGCGCTGACATCACCCTCTTCAATCACTCCTAATACAGCATGTTGGTTGATTCCATGAACCATACCAAACAGTGGCATAAGTAATCGCTGATTGGTTACAGAATTACGAATGGAAGTGATGCCTTGATCATTCCCATAGAAACGTTCTTCGTAACTCGCAACAAACTGACCTTCACTATTCTTATAACGAATTAACGCACCCATTCCATCCGGAACAACCATATACCCTGGTAACTCATCCTCTTTGGTTGCCCCAAGTCCTGGAAAGATGATTAAACTTCCCAACACAACTTTTTCAATGTTCCCTTGGGTAATAGAAGAGTAGGGAACTTGAATTCGCACTCCCTGATTTGTTAATTCCATCGTTACAAGAAATGAAATATCAACATTTACAAATCCCAACGCTTCCATTCGTTCGATGTCATAACTAGGGTTACCCGACAAATATTCATCAATAAAATTGTTACACTGACGACTCGTACAAAATCCTTCAATGGATATGCGTAACTCAAATCTATTATTGCTTTTGATAGCTTGAACACTATGTATCGTCTCATTTAGACCAATGTTTTGACGAAGTGTGTGGTTTTGAGCAATGTTGATATATTCAAAACCAATCGAACTACTTAGTAGTCCATTGAACGTTCCGGCATCAACATTTTCAATCACAGAGTTCCATACATAGCCCGTTTCTTGGTTTCGAACTTTGATTCCTGCAGTTTGCTCGTTGTAATAAAGCTCAAATAGATCATTGCGTAGTGTTAGTTCATCATCACGACTCACTACGTTATACTCACTTCGTGAAACGATGCGCTCATCATCTATTAGAGCAGTCTCTGCCGAAAAGTCGTAGAACGTCATTTCTTCTTTGGTTTGGTTAATCGATACCGTCGTTTCTTCTTGCCCCATCACAGACATAACACCAAAAGACATCGAGATGATGCCTACCAATAATCCTACTTTTTTAGCGATTGAAGACACGGTATCCGACCTCCATCGTAATATCAAATCCTAAGCTGATAATCTCATTGAGTAAGATATACACAATAAACACACTCAGTAACATCATGACCATCGTAAATGCAGAGATCGCAATCGATTGGAACGTTTCTTTCACATTATAGAAATGCGTCTCCTTGACCATGAAAAAGAAGTAACCCGCAGTTAACAGTCCCGCAATAAACAACAAGAACTGATATAAAAATATTTCATTAAACGTCATGCCGTTCGTCATGATTGTTAGGAACGGTAACGCTAGAAAAAATGGACTTAAGCTATATACCGTTGTGGTATAAACATCTTTTAATCGACCTTCTCCATCACGAATCGAACCAATTAAGTAGTTTGCTATGACCCATAAAAGAATCGGCAACAACAGCGTGACCATTTCTTCGCCTAAGTTAATTAGTGATAAGTCACGCGGATTAAATAAGAAATTTAATCCATAAATGTAATATAAGTAAAAACCAAAATATATCACTAAGAGTAATGTAATCGAACTAGTAGAAACGCGATTTTTGCGTTTAATCTCAAACGAAGCATCTGCTGGATTTCTCAAATAATAGAATAAGTAAAAGAAATCATCCAATGGTTTTATTTTTTGTCGAGCCGTACCAATCCCTTGTTTGATCGGTTTGGTAATAAAGGTAAATATTGGCCAACGTCCGTTCACAATTAATAAGAACAATAAGACAAATAATGTACCAAAGAGGACTGCCCCATTACGAAGCAACCATTCATTCCGGACTTCCCAAAAAGCGTTCGAATACCCTTCTCGGTCATTTGCAATCCGGTATTCCTCTAACGCCTCTTCATATCGACCTAAACTAAAGTACGCATTCCCTAACCCGCGGTGAGCCAAGTCAAAGAAGTCATTCATTTTTAAGACATCTTGCCACGGTTCAAGGGCATCAATGTAGTTTCCATCTTGATATAAATTCAGCGCTTCATGGACTTCATTCGCAAATACGGTTGATTGATATACCGTTAACTCTTGAGAGGCGCGGTCAATCACATAAATCCGAAATTGCGAGTCCACCGCAATTCCTGTCGGTGTATTTAATAATCCATCAATTTGGTTGGAAATATCCTGACCACCAAATAAAAATAATAAATTACCTTCCCGATCGTATTCATAAATACGTCCCGATTGAGTAATAGCATATATATTGCCAATAGGGCCGACGACAACATCGACCAAATCGGGTGCATTAATCATGGCAGGTAATAAATTACCACCACTGATATTGAGGCGTTTGACACCAAAATTGTCGACACCCAGACTGACAGTATGGATTAATCCACGCTCATCAATCGCCATGTTAGAGACTTCGGGAGGTTGAATGTTAAATAATCGAGCTTGTTGTTCTTCGGTAAAAAACGTAAATTGAAGAATCGTTCGCAAGGTTGGGGTGATTGTATTCGCCCCAAAATACCCTAAAAAGTCCCCATTGTTCGCAAACTGAGCCAGACCACGAATTCCTAAGTTTAAGACGTAAACATTTCCGCGATTGTCGACCACAACTTTACGTGGTTGAAATTCTTCTGCGCCAAATAATGGAGAATTAGGTCGTGTGTATGTTTGAATCAATTCCCCATTTGTGTTCAGTTTAAATACCGCACGGTTTGACCGATCAGCGACATACATTGTCCCATCATCAGTCGCAAAGACACCCGTTGGATTGCTTAAAATCCCTTGGCCAAACTCATCTAGGCTCCCTGTTAATAAATTGAAACGAAGAATTAA
>CBFHOU010000017.1:0-6157 GCA_965657695.1 Bacillota bacterium
GTCGGAACAACAACAATCCCGCCGGGATGTTGTCCTGTGGAGCGCTTCACCCCTTGAATATGATTTACATATCGCTGGATTTCAGCCGGTCGTTTTGTAATGTTTTTTTCTTCAAAATACTTTTTCACATACCCATATGCCGTCTTGTCTTGGATGGTTGAAATCGTTCCAGCACGAAAAGCATGGTCATGGCCAAACATGGATCGAATATGTTCATGAGCTATGGATTGATAGTCCCCCGAAAAATTTAAATCGATATCAGGGACCTTATTACCCTCAAAACCTAAGAAGGTCGCAAAGGGAATATCTTGGCCTTCACCTTTTAATACCGTTCCACAACGTGGACAATTGGCACTCGGTAAATCGTAACCACTTTCCACATCCTGCAAGTCTTCTTGAAGATGCTGCGTTCTGGCATCAAACTCTGCCTCTTTGGTTTTAAATAAACTAAACCCGCAGCTTGGACAGTAATAATGCGGCGGCAACGGGTTGACCTCGGTGATTTTCATCAGTGTTGCGACCAAGGACGAACCGACCGAACCCCGTGAGCCGACCAAGTATCCCGATTCCAAACTTTGTTTCACGATCACATGAGAAATATAATAAACATTGGCAAAGCCACGAGAAATAATGGTTGATAACTCATCCTCAACACGTGTTTTTACAATGTCAGGAAGTTGTTTCGAATATTGTTGATGGACTGCTTCCCAGACCATCGATTTGACTTGCTCATTAATACTCGCAATTCCACTGCTGGCGAAAAAGTCATCACTTGGGGTAAACAGTTCACTCGGAAATAAATCAAATTCTTCCACCATCTCCGCAACCATTAATGGGTTTTCTACCACCAACTGATGAATAAGCGACTCATCCCCAAGCCATTTAAAACTATCTTTGAGTTCTGATGTTTGATAAAAATGTTGGCTCGGACGATTCAATACTCGTTTTAACGGATGAATACCGCCCCCGAGTTGCGGGGAATCAATATAGACATCGCGAAAGTTCTTATCTTTGGGATTAATGTAGTGAGCATCCGATGTGACAACGACTGGAATACTTAATTCTTCGGCAATTTGTAGAATCGATAACATTGATTCTTTCAGGTGCAATAGTCCATCGGGATCATCGGCACGTAAGTGTAGGTAATGTTCCACGGGTTGAAGTTCAATCACATCATACTTCTCAATGCGAGTACGAAGGACTTCGTTGTCCAAATTTAAGGCGGCATCAAACACATCTGAGTTGGCACAACTGCTTAGTACCAATACTCCTTCTTTGTACTCTTCAATAACACTTTGTAAGATACGAGGTCCTTTAAAATAATGCGTTGTTGAAGCCATCGACACCATTTTATAAAGGTTCGTTAACCCAACGCGTGAGGTGGCAATGAGATTAATGTGATTGGGAATCGCTAAGGTAAATGCATTATCTTGGTCAATCAATTGATTGATTTCATCCAAATAATGGATCTGCTTGGTGTACAGTTCCTGTAGTTCTTTGAGTAAGATTTGGGCCGTTGCTCTCGTGTCATGAATCGCACGGTGATGCTGTGCAAGTTCAACTTTTAGGTGTTTTGATACCGCTTTTAAATTAAACGCTTTGAGTTCAGGGTATAACGCTCGTGATAAATTGAGCGTATCTATCGATGGAGCCTCATCATTAAAGATGCCAAGCTCTTTTTCAATGTGATACAAATGCGCTAAATCAAAGCTTGCGTTATGAGCAACAAGAATGGCTCCTTTGCGAAATTTCGTGAATTCTTTCAGCACTTCATCAATGCTCGGTGCCCCGATTAAATCTTCTTCTGTAATTCCTGTTAATTGTTTTGTAAAGGTAGATAATGTCTGTTTGGTTTTAACAAACGTCGAATATTCTTCTTGTACGGCTCCATCAACGATTTTGATCGCTGAAAGCTCAATGATGTGATCATACCGTACCGATAAACCTGTGGTCTCAATATCAAAGACCACGTATGTTGCAGGGAGTAATTCTTGATGATTGGCTTGTCGCGTAATCGTCAACGATTCATCATTGACATAACTTAACTCGACGCCATAAATCGGTTTAATTGGCTGATGCTTCACCGCATGAGCAAAATCTGGGAACGCCTGCAAACTACTATGATCGGTAACGGCAATTGCTGGGTAACCTCGGTCAACGGCAACCTTGACATAGTCTGTGATCGAAGAAATCGCATCCATTGCGCTCATGGTGGTATGTAAATGGAGCTCAACGCGAGGTTCATCGGTGGAAACACGGTGATCGGTTGGCGCGATATTTTTGATATGCTCGACTTCGAAGTACACATCATTATTGTAACGATCAACTTTAATACTACCGCGCGCTGCAACGAGTTTTCCGACCAGTAAAATGTCATCTAATATGGTTGCACTCGCATTGTTTTCATCACGCGAAAAACTACGTAGTAAAATCGAATCCTCATGGTCTGTAATATAAACATCAAAAATAATGGCACCACGTTGTGTGGTTCGTTTATCGACTTGAAAGACTTCCCCTTGGACCACATAAGGTACATCTTTGATTTCTTTAACCCCTTCTGCGGAGGTGGGAATCTCAGTAATTGCAATGGGTGTTCCTTCGACAGGACCGGTCGATAGAAGTCGTTCCTGTTTGGCCTTTTCCATTTGCGTTTCGGCTTGGACTTGGGTATCTAACCGTGCTTCTTCAATCAGCTCACTCGTTGAGACCCCTGACTCCTGAATTTGAACAGTAAAAGGGAGTTCAACGAACCATTGTCGTGCCGTAGTCACAACAATTTTCATATGCTTTTCAATTAATTCTTTATCATTTTGGTCTTTCGCAAAAAACGTAATTAAACCATTAAATTCTTTGTCAAAAACACTGAGTCCTTGTAAACGCGGATACTCTACCAAGGATTTTTCAAACGCCTTATTGTAATAAGCCGCTAACAATTCATGAGGAACGGTATCATCTTGATACGCAATAGATAAGACGGGATGATACTTTTCATAATTGTTCTGAATCGCTTGCTGCAATGAAACGACTTGCTCAGCCGGAAGGACAGTTTCATACGCAAAACGAAAAACCCACTGATTTTGCAGTAGGCTAATTTCAATTCCGTCAAAACGACCTGATTGCAAGGTCGAATCTGTAAGATTTAACCGCGATAACAGGGTTGATAAATCCATGAATACCTCAGTCAAAATTATACCATAGGCCCCCACCTTTTTAAGGGGGTCCATCGATAAATCAAAGAATCAAATACGCAATGAGTACCGTGACTACATTACTAATAAAATTCACGCCATCATTCGTTAAATAGCGAATCCCCGAATGATAGAGATCGGTCGAGCTCTTCTCGTGGTCTTCGACAATGTCACGAGTTAATGGTTCAAGGTAGCGCACTTGAAAGTGACCTAAAAATGAGTCGAATAGACTACCTAAAAAACCAAATAAAACAACCCAAAGATTAAACATGACAAAGCTACTTATGAGAATTGCACCAAGGAAAGATGCCAATAAACCAACCTTTGTTACAGATCCCGACACTCCATATTTTGTCGCTTTGAACGTGACGATGGATACCGGTGACGTTTTACTTAATACCCCCAGTTCGCTAGACCAAGTATCCGCCGTTGCCACTGCAATACTAATGACAAACAAAAGCAAAAATGATTCATCTTGAGTCATGGTAAACATCACAGCAAGTAATGTTGCGACTAGTCCGTTCGCTAACACTTGTTTAGCAGATCGTTTCGCAGGCTGTTTATTAATCTTAAAGAGTCGTCCAATCACATTCGATGAAACAAAAAATGTTAACAAGACACTCATCATGAAGACACCACCCGATGCATAAATAATTGTTCCAATGATGACAGCTGTGATTGCTCCTGACCGGCTTAAACTTTGACGAACATACGCGACCGCTGCGATGAATGCAGCAAGCACAAAACCAATGACTACATCACTCATAACAACAATCCTGCTAGAACAAAAATAATAAATGGCACCGTCAAATTATCAAGTCCTTTTGGTGAAAAAAGTTCAACCACGCCTGCTGTGATCGCAATGACGAAGGAAATGACTACATCTTGGGACCAGTAATAACTCACCCCAAAAGAAACTAGGACCATAGTAAGACTGCCACCGATGGATTTGTTTGGCCGAATCTTTTTGGATGGAACTTTTTTTCCAATGAGCGCCGCAAATCCGTCCCCATACCCCATTACAAATAACGCAATGGAAGCCGCAGTAACCATATTAAATTCATACGCAGCAAAGGTAATCATACTTAAGGATACGGCATAGTAAACCGTGCCAAAATCCTTTGATTCTTCTCGCTGAATCCCAGGAATTAGTCGTAGGTTTACATTCAATGTATTAATGACAATGAAACTAAGCGGACCGATTAATGCAACCCAGGTCGAATCAATAAAGGCGATAGCAATCAACCACCAGTGAATCACACCAATATGAATGATCTTACGTGTTGTTTCTACGGATACAATGCGTAGCAAATAGAGTCCTACACCTAAGAGAATAATACTTGCTACAAATAAGTAAGATACGGCAACAGCTATAAGTTCATTCATGACAGTTTCCTCACGGCTCGTTTGGCTTTGAACATTATAAACTTACGACGAAGCGTTGACACTTCCTGAACAGATGAAAACAGTTCAAATTTAGCCCAGATGATTTCATCCAAGAGGGCTTCATGAAATTTCACAGCCGTGTAAACCGCAAGTCGTACGGGTAAATCGAACTGATTCAGTTGATGGTATAGTCTAACAAAAGATTGACGCGCTTCGCCCATTAACACCGCTAAGGCTCGGGCTAAGTTTTCAGGCACTTTTTGATTCGTTTTGATGGTTTCGATATCGAGCGTAAATTCGTCAATCAAAGCCAAAGGAAGCAAAGAAAAGCTTGTTGGATTTTCCCCTAATTGATTGATCCACGTTGTGATTTTGATAGCAACCACGACTTCTTCAATGAGGGTTGGTATCTTCGGGTTATGCGATGGATTAAGAATCGCTCCAATGGCTTGGATAACATGTTGTGACGATTGTTTAAACCAACGTTTAAGTTCATCTACCGTTTGAATTTCGGGTTGATTATTGATCGAGGGCTCAAACCAAGAACGGGTATGTTCGCGTTGTAGTTGAAGCTCACTGAGACATTGATCCCTAAATTCAGACGAAAAAAAAGCCGCCGCAAGGATGCTTGCTTCTGCTTGACGTTCAAGCGGTGCTAATGCAATGGCATCAGAAAGGCTTGGGTTATGTTTTTTGAGGAGTTCAAGGGCTTGTTCATGGCAATATTTCATGACTACACTTTACCATAATGACAAAACTTGAAATGAAGAAAGTCATGCCGGCTGGCATGACTCGCATAGTCCATAAATATCTAATTGATGGTGTTGAATCGTAAAGTGATGGGTCTTGGCAATTTTTTCATCATACCCATGGAGTGGACACTCATCCAAATGAATCACTTTATGGCAGCCAGAACAGATTAAATGATGAGCGTGGTCTTCATGACTGAGCTCATAATACAAAACCGCCTCCCCAGGAAGTTGGTTGGCTTCCACCAATCCTACTTGTCGAAAGGATTCCAGCGTACGATACACTGTTGAAATCGATAATTTGGGGTCCAGTTTTACAAGTTGTAAATACAATTCATCCACCGATAATAAGTACTGTGTTTTGGATAACACTTCGTATACTTTTTTTCGAGCGGGCGTTGTTTTTAGCCCGTTGGCTTGAAAGAGTTTAGTTATGCTCATGCTTCTGCTCCTTGAATGACATTGTTGCCGATATACGCCAGCGCTAATACGACGGCAGATACGATAACGATCGTTGACCCAGTGGGTAAATTTAACACAAAGCTGGCGATGATGCCAAGTAAGACATTGATCACACTAATTCCGACAGATAAGGCAATCGTATTACGAAAGCCAAAGCGAAATTGCAAGGCAATCACCCCTGGGAAAATGACCATGGCGGATATCAATAATACACCAATCGATTGGATTCCAACGGTAATTATGACTGCCGCAAGAACGGCTAAGACAATATTAATTCGACCAATTTGTGGACGATTAACCCGGGCGTAGGATTCATCAAAGGTCGAGACAAACAATTCATCATAATAAAACACCATAACACCCACAACTATA
>CBFHOU010000017.1:6254-12197 GCA_965657695.1 Bacillota bacterium
GGCAATCCATACATCTAGCGTATTCAGCAGTAAGATACTACCAAATAAATACGAATCTAAATCCGTAGAAAATCCACCGCGAACACTGGAAAGAATTGTTGCCATCGCGAGGGCAACACTACTAAATAACCCAATAGAGGCATCACCACCAATGCTGGAATTCTCGGATAAATATAAAATGAATAAACTTGCCACTACCACAATCGGAATTGTCACAAGAATCGGGGTTTGATTGAAAAATAATGCAACCGCAACGGCACCGAAACTCACATGTGCCAGGCCATGACCAATCATCGAATAATTTCGCAATACTAAAAACGATCCTAACAAAGAACTACTAATCGCAACCGCAATCCCAACGACAATCGCTCGTACCATGAAGGCGTATTGGAAAATGTTGACTAGATTATCCCACATGATGACCCTCCTGATGAGGCGCATGGGTATGAATAAACGGTGATAAATCTTTGCTTTCACAAAATTCATGGAAGCTTCCATCAAACAAGAGTGTTTGGTCCAAGTATAAGACACGGTTTGCCTCATGGGTATCGGTAGCTAAATCATGCGAGACAATAATGATGGTGATACCTAAGGCATGAAGCTCATTCATCATCGGATAAAACGCTTCTCGCATCGCAGGGTCCAGTGCCGATGTTGGTTCATCTAAAATGATGACCTCGGGACTGGAAACCAGGGCACGCGCAAGCAAGGCTCGTTGTAATTGACCCCCACTTAAAATTCCGATGCGTTTTTGTTTCAAGTGTGAGATGCCTAACTGTTCCATGACCTCATCGATTTGTTGTTGTTCTTTGGTACTTGCTTTGAGTAACATCGACGTTTTAGGCAGTCCCATTCGAACGACTTCTTCGACAGTTGCTGGAAAATGGCGGTTTTGTTTGGCAGTGACTTGAGGTAAATACCCAATGCGAGACACCTCGGTTTCAATCGTTCCGCTGGACGCATGCATGACGTTCATCAACATCTTAATCAGTGTTGATTTACCTCCCCCGTTAGGACCTACAAGAAAAATGTATTCGCCCTTGGAAATGGAAAAAGACACGTCTTTAATGACGGTCTGCTTTCCAAATTGCTTATGAATATTTTTAGCTACAAACTGTACACTCATCCGGATAGAGTCCTTCTTTCAAACGCTCATTGTTCTCATATAGGATATCAAGAAGTGTCCAACCTTCATCGTATAAATCTTGAGATATGTTCCCGGCGGTATATAACTGAACGACAACAACCCCGGTTGCTTCCGCAATGGCATTGGCGACATTGGGTTGAATAAATTCTTCAGCGAAAATCACAGAGGTTTTAAGCACGTCCACTGTGTCGATTAATTCTGCAATCGCTTGGGCTGTTGGCTCTTGATCATCACTAAATCCGGAGTATGGTGTTTGATACGTTAAACCATAGTGACCCGCGAAGTACGCAAAGGCATTATGGCCCCCGTGAAGTAAGGTACGCACCGGTGCATTCGCAATTAATTCAGTTGTCGCTTCTTCATACGCTTCGAGTTTTTCTAAGTACGCCGATAAATTCGTCGTAATGGTCGTTGCTTGATCCGGTACTAAAACGATTAACGCATCCGCAATGGATTGAGCCATTTCTTCTAAGTTATGGGGATCAAGCCAATAGTGTGGATCAACAGTTCCATGTTCATGACCCTCATGGTCATCTTCCATATGTTCTTCTTCATGGTCATCATGATCTGCATCCGTTTCATCGTGATCGTCATGATCATCATGATTTTCATCGGCATCCTCATCGATTAAATCAACAAATCGACTCAAGTCTAAAATACGTAACGAATCAGGTTTAGATTCTTCAATATCATGAACCCAACCTTCCATAATCTCACCCGTATAAATGAGTAGGCTTGCATCAAGGATGGTCGCAACATCACTTGGTGTAGGCTCAAATGTATGTGCACTCGATCCAAATGGCAAAATATAGACGTGATTAATACCTTCCGGCGCAATTGCTTCCACCATCGAATATTGAGGAAATAATGTCGTAACAACAGTGATTGAATCATCATCACTTGTTGTACAAGCGGATAATCCTAGATTGATAAATAACAGAAGAGTTAACAATATTTTTTTCATGAGACGTCTCCTTCAGCATCACTAAAGTATCATACCTATATTGCAAATGCAAATCATTCGCAAATAGACTGTAAAAGAAAAAGCCGTTAGGCTTGTTCTTTTAAGGATTCGAGCTTGGCCATCGATTGAAAATCATCGTTGTTTTGAAGCAATTCTTGATAGGTTCCTTGGTCTTTCAATTGACCTTGATTCATCACATGAATCACATCACAATCAATTAATGTATTTAAACGGTGTGCAACCATAACAATAGTAATACTTTTTGCGGCTCGACGGATAGCTTGTAAGACTTCTTCTTCGGTTTTACCGTCTAATGAGCTTGTCGCTTCATCTAAGACCAGTAAGCTAGGTTTACGGTACAACGCACGGGCAATCCCAATGCGTTGGCGTTCGCCACCACTGAGTCGAACTCCGCGTTCTCCAACGATCGTATGCTCTTGTTGTGGGAGGCGAGCAACCAAATCATCCAGGGCAGCCATTTGTATGACATCTTGAATTCGCTCATCATCAATATCTTGATCTTGAATCCCAAAGGCAATGTTTTTACGAACCGTGTCATCCGATAAATAGATTTCTTGTGGGACATAGCCAATTTGAGTTTGCCATGCTTTGACATTTTGCGGCGTAATCGAAGTCTCATCCACCTTCATCGATCCGTCTTGAACATACAATAGTCCAAGAATAATGTCCATTAAGGTTGTTTTTCCGCTTCCCGTTTTCCCGACAATCCCAACCATCGTGTTCTTTTTAATCGTTAGATTGATTTTGTGAAGAACGCCGGACTCAGCACGATTATATTTAAAGGATGCATTACTAAAGGTAATGGCTTTTGCAAAAGGTAGTGGAGCAACATCTTGAGCCCCAACGGAAGCTGCATAGGTTTGCGCTTCATACACATCACCGTAAATTCGCTCTAATAAAGGTCGGAAATAAATTAAACGATTATATGCATAATAGACCGCTTGTAAGGCAGGTAGCATTCGGTATCCGGCGATTCCAAATAGACCAACTAAAGGTGCTAAGGCTTCAATCGGACGCCCTAACGCCACTTCGATTACAACAAATAAAACAATTCCACCAGCCGCAATCGCCTCGATGATATAACGAGGGATCATCCCTGTCGCTTGACCGAACGCATTTGAACGAGCAAAGACGATGGAATGTTCTTTGTAGTTATCAAGATAGTATTCTTCAACACCCATGACTTTGGTCGTTTTAAAACTGTTTAAGCCTTCTGTTGCAAAACGAATCCGTTCTTGGTTTGCAACATTTCGTTCTTCCCCTTTACGTCTTACAATTCGGCGGAAGAAATAGGTTAAACCAACATAAATACCACCAAAGATTACCGCAGCAATGACACTGGTTTGGAATTCTATGAGTAGGATAGTTAACAAAATAAATCCAAGGATAGATGCATTGACGATAATGTCAATCAAGGACATCATGTAGGATAATAAATTCGTTGTTTCTTGAATGATGTTTTTAATTAAGTCACTCGTATTACGCGAGGTATAAAATTGATAATCATTCGCCATGTAATGTTCAAGAAGTCTGGATGAAATGGAATGATTTCGCATCTCAACAAATCGTGTTTTCGCATAAATCGTTAAGGTCGTAATCCCGTTGGAAATGATTAGTGTTACAAAGACAATAACGCCCAAAAAGATGAAGAAATAAAGACCTCTTGTAAAGCCAAAGAGTTCATAGAAATAACGGAAGGTATCATTCTCTTGAATAAGTGCAGGATTGAGTGCCACTTCTAAAAACGGAAAGATACTAAAAACCCCAACAGCTTGGGCAAATCCTGTAAGTAGGGATAACACCAAAATAAGATAAAACTGACGTTTTTCTCGAACACTTAATAAAGTATAAAGTTTTTGTAAACTGGATATTTTTTTATTTTCCATAAGGTACCTGTTTTATTATACAGTACGCCATTATTTTTCTAAGACATTCTCGATAAATGGCTGAAACGCATTGGGAATCGCATAACGATTCATCACTTCTTCTTGGTTAACCCAAACCCAGTTTGGGTCTTTATCGTTCACGTCAACAACATAACCTTTCATTTCCCAGATTAAATGAGAATAGACATGTTGATGATTCATGAGTGGATAAATGGTCGTTACATCGGAAACAAATTGAACAATATCCTCCGCGTCCCAGTGACCTTCAACATGCAAGACTTCATACATCGAAGCCAACAAACCCTTACTAGGTCGTTTACGAATTGCTATCTCATGACCATATCGCATGACAATGACCGTTCGAGGTTCCACCTTAACGGTTGTTTTCTTTTTCTTCATCGGAATGACATCGGTAAGTTGTTTATTATAGGCAACACATGCTTCTTGAAGAGGGCATTCGGTGCATTTTGGAGCTCCATTGGGAATACATACCAATGCTCCAATTTCCATTAATCCTTGATTGAAATCACCGGGTCGTTCTTGAGAGATTAATGCAGAGACCTTCGCTTCAATCAGTCGTTGCGACACTCTCAAAGATATATCGTCCTTGATTCCATAAACTCGAGCGATGACCCGGTTGACGTTTCCATCAATTGCAAGGGCTGTTTGACCAAACGCAATGGAGGAAATAGCACCTGCCGTATAAGGCCCAATCCCAGGTAATGCTAACAACTGGTCATAGGTTTGAGGTAATTCCCCTTGATAATCATTCATGATTATTTGCGCAAGCTTATGAATATTTCGAGCTCTGGAATAGTAGCCAAGTCCTTGCCATTGTTTTAAGACGGCTTCTTCACTCGCGTTTGCTAATGCTTCAATCGTCGGGAAGGTTTGAATAAAACGCTCAAAATAACCCATCACGGTATCAATACGGGTTTGTTGGGCCATAATTTCAGAGATCCATACATAGTACGGAGTGGGATGGTCTCGCCACGGCATGGGCCTACGGTTATGATCAAACCAGGTAAGTATGTTATTCGTTAACGGATTCATAGAAGCTCTCACGGATCATTACTGACCCTTTGGATAGGGTTGACTGCAGTTCAATTTCATACGGCATTGCTTGAAAGGAAGCAATTGGAACGCGTGAAGCAAGGGTAGTAATCCCCTGACCGATGATTTGCAATGAATATCGCTCATCATTAAGTATCCACTGAACGGTAAGAGTGGTTGAAACCTCAGTTTCTATTACTAGACCATCTGCATGACGATAACGTGCTTTCTTAAATGCATCAAATCGTAATTCTATGACTTCATTTGCCGTTCGAAGGCAAATCAAAAACTCATCTTGTTCCATTAAATTCAGTTCAATCTGAAATCGAAAAAACCCAAATGTCGTAAGGGCTTTTTGACACAAAGAACTATTTGCATTCATCAAAAGTCCCCTACTAGAGGGGAGGACCTCATCACCCGTATGTCGCCAGTGATCTGGGACATCCGTTGTAAAATGATCAATAATTCTTACCTTACCGCGTTCTATTGTTTGCATAGTTTTTCTTTGTAAAGGATAACTCATTTGACTCATTCATGCCATGGTGTCAAACATTGTAGGGAAAGAAAAAGATGCCCAAACGGCATCAAAGTAAAAACATGGAGGTTCTGGCCGGAATCGAACCGGCGATCACTGAGTTGCAGTCAGTTGCCTTAGCCCCTTGGCTACAGAACCGTTACAGCAACCCATTATACCAAAAAACGAAGGCGTTGTTTCAACAATCATTGATTCGGTTTAGTCACCGAAATAACAACCCAGTTATAGACAAATGATAAGGGAAACATCACGAATACACTGGCTAACATGACCAGCTCACGAAGGATATTATTATGTCCTTTTTTCAATCGAAAGCGGTCTTTAAAACTGTCTAAGG
>CBFHOU010000018.1:0-11424 GCA_965657695.1 Bacillota bacterium
CGTAAATTCGGTAATGTTTATATGGTTTCTCCGATTGAAGAGCAATCAGGGATGTCTCACCGAGTCAGTATCTTTAGTAAGGTTGTGACGCTTAAAGTCTTGAGTGATACCGAACTAGTGATTGATGGATCGCCTGCAGATTGCACCCGTTTTGGGCTTGATTATTTTAAAGACGTGAACTTTGATTATGTTTTTTCTGGTGTAAACAACGGAGCCAATCTTGGTCAAGATGTCTTTTATTCCGGCACCGTAGCAGGAGCCATGGAAGGGGCATTACACAATATCCCAGCTGCCGCATTTAGTGTTGGAAGCAAAAACCATTTTAGTATTGTGCGTCGTCATATTGATGAAGTTATAGCGTTTGTTTTGGATGAGAACCGGCTTCGTCCTGGTGTTATGCTTAATATCAACTTTCCTAATCATAAACATGACGTGATGAGAGGAATTCGGTTCACAAAACAAGGTGTTAAAGAAACAAAAGTTCATTTTGATGCCGTCCAAGGAGGGTATTTAAACCGTTATGAATTCTTATCAAGACGAGATGAAGAAGATGACGATTTTTATGCTGTAAATCATGGTTATGTAGCCATTACTCCTGTGATTACCGATCGAACGGATTATGAATATTTAAAAGGAGCGAAATAATCGCTCCTTTTTTATTGTTGTGTAATTTTTAATCGGGATCGAAGTACCGGGTCAAAAGCTGCGGTTTTAATCATCATTACAATGTAGAACAATCCAAACATAATGCTTAAGAATAAAATATCAGGAAGTTCTTTCAAGAAGGGTCGATTAACTTCTGAAATAATATAGAAATACTCTCCGCCTCCCACTAGATAATTAAATGGCCAAATCAACAAGAGCATCACGATAAACACTAATGCAGTTTGATTCATGTCTTTAATTGTTGGACGATACCCAAGAATTAATACAATGTAGAGCCAATTTATAAGAATCATAATATGGGTAATTTGGGCGGTGTATCCGACCAAATGCGTGTACAACGGATGAACATTGGATGGATACAGAATTGCAAATAGCGCAAAAAACCCTGAATAGAACAAGAACGGAATCACGCGAGAATCTTTGGTGAAATAGAAATACAAACTTACTAATGTTGAGATACGACATGCATGAAGCGGTAGCCCATTAGTGAGAGCAAATCCGGTAAAGATCAAACTCCATGTGTAAAAGACAATCGTTGTAACGAGTGTAATCCACAAGAATAAACGGTGATAGGATATTTGATTTTTTTTGATTGTTGTTTGGTGAGATATAAACCAAACTACAGCAAGTAAAGCAAATCCTATGTAGAAGAAATGCTCAATACCAAACAATTGAACGCGTGGGACATCATCTATAAAAAATTCCATCGTCTACCTCATCTAAAGGGTACATAAAGTTGGTTTCGTTGATGTTAATCATATTTAAAACTAATGTTAATACATGATTTCGAAATGAACCATTTTGTGTTTTCCAGTGGCCATTCCCGTATCATAGGATTCATCGTTAATTAATGTAAATACTTCCATATCTCCTGATTCCCAGAAGGTATGAGCTGCTTGGATTAGCATTATTGATTTGTTTTTAGCTCGCTCCACCATCTCATCAAAACTTTCGTTAGATGGCTCATTAGTAACAGGATGATGCCACATATTTCTTAACTTATTTTTATGGTCTGATCCCTCAGCCTCACATTGATAAGGACTTAGAGCAGAATATAATATTTCTGAGCGCGTAACGCGGTCAAGAATACGGTAGAAAAACTTTTTTATGCCTCGTGGGTCGTAGGCTAATATCCCAATCGCAGATCGAAAATCTTGATAGCCTTCACTGTAGCGTAATCCTAACTCGGGTTCTTTATAAAGTGTTTTACCGACTTCATTAAGCATACTTGTAATAGAAGAAGGAATACTCATAGTTGAAAAATGACGATCTCTAACATTATATTTTGATGGATTAAATCCACGTTCTCGAATGTTGATGTGATCGATGGTTCTCTCTAACATTAGATGGTAACCGCGATTTTCTTGGGTTGATTTATCATATAATCCGGTTCGATAAAAGATATATGGATGTGCTGATGTGTCGAGGGCAAAATGTGTCAAAAATCCCGACACCCAGGCCTTATCCTCATCATTGGAGGCAGCTTTAATAATTGCTTCTAAGTATGGTTTTGTTTTTTCACGGTGTAAACGACTGCCTAGGTTGGTTGCATGAAGGTTTTTTTTCCATGGTTGGTAATGATGATAAAACAAGGGGTCTGGTCCTTGTGCCCCAATCTGCATTAGGTTAAAGTGATTGGTCAAATATGGAATGGACAACGCATCCTTTACGTCGCTCGCGACGTAGCAATGGGTTACTGCATCTGGCATAAATGTCTCCTTGGATTTCACGTACATTTTACATCACTATGCTATAATCACGTTAACTTTTTGAATGGAGAACACTATGTTTAAACTACCTGGTTTAAGCGTTAAAGAGCGTTCCTTTGTGATGTATGATGTCGCTAATTCTGCGATCACACTCACAGTTGTTACTGTATTATTTCCACTCCTGCATCCCTTCATTGCACAAAGTGAAGGAATCACAGATACTCGTTTTATCTCTAGTACCTTTATGTACTTAACGTCTGCCATTATTTTAACAGAAGCCTTGATGAGTCCTTTTATCTTGTCGCTCGCTAATTATGCCGGCAATAAGATGAAGTTCTTTAAGTTGTTCCTAACCCTTGGAATGATTGGTGTTGTGGGGATCTCAATTCCCGGATTGTCGTGGGTTGTCATGTTGGTCTTATTTGTCATCATGAGTTTTGGCTATAACACAACCAACATCATCTATGATGCCTTCTTGATAGACGTAACCACCAACGAACGGATGGACCAAATCTCATCGATGGGATACGCATGGGGATATATTGGAAGTATGATTCCGTTCATGATAGGGATTGTCCCATTTGCCCTTGTTACATTCGGGATCATTCCGGAGGATTATTTCCAAATTTCGATTAGCTTTGGCTTCCTCATTGCCTTAGGTTGGTGGTGGTATCACTCTAGACCAATCATCAATAATGTGGAACAAACCTATTCGATACCCAAATCAAAATCAATGGTTAAAGATTCGTTTAGTTCGATCTTTATGATATTTAAGAACTTCAAACAATATAAGTTTGTATTCTTATATTTAGCTGCTTATTTACTCTATATCGATGTTGTTAATAGTGTAATTCGACTCGCAACTACAATTGGGTCCGACTTAAATGTAGGAAATGTCACCTTGCTGTTAGTTGTTATTATCGTTCAACTTGTCGCTTTCCCAAGTGCCATTATTTATGGCCGTCTGACGAAGGTTGTGGGATCAAAACGAATGATCTTTATTGGGATTGCTTTCTATGCCTTGGCAATTCTAGTTGTATGGCAATTAAACTCCGAAGCACGTTTATATTTCATGTATATCGTTGCGGTCCTTGTGGGTCTAGTTCAAGGGGGAATTCAATCGATTTCTCGAAGCTTCTTTGCACAACTCGTTCCCAAAGAAAAATCAAACGAGTTCTTCGGGTTCTTTAGTGTCTTTGGTCGATTTGCCGGGATCTTTAGCCCGATTATCTTAGCAACGCTTTATCAATTCGATGCCATCTCCGTTAACACTGCAGTCCTCTCATTAATGATTCCATTAAGTATTGGTGCGCTCTTGTTGGCGTTTGTTCCGGACACCCGTTTTGATTATTCTAGCTAGCAGCTCTGAGCGTCGTCATCAACTTCTACGAGACGCAGGGATTGAGTTTAGTATCAACGTTCCTGATATCGATGAAACCTTCAATTCATCTCTAGATGTTGATGAACAAGTCTTGGATGTGGCAAGACGAAAAGCAAACGCGATTGTCGCTCCAAGTGACGGTATAGTGATTGCTGCAGATACCACTGTTGTATATAATGATGAATTATTTGCAAAACCGGTTGATGCTGCAGATGCCAAACGGATGCTCCAGTTATTCTCAGGCAACACGCATCAAGTAAAAACAGCCGTTGTCATCAAAGGAAGAATTAATGCCGAGTGGGTCGAAACAACTCAGGTTCATTTCCATCCGATCCACGAGGATCAATTACAAACATATCTTGATTCGAATGAGTGGCAAGGCAAAGCAGGTAGCTATGCAATACAAGGGTTGGCTAAAACCTTTGTTAGTCACATCGAAGGAGATTACGATAATATCGTTGGCTTACCAGTTTCCAAATTAAAAGAACTCCTTAGTTGAGTTCTTTTTTTCTGGAAATAATAAGTTCTTCAATTTCTTCCTTGGAAAATTCATAACTAGATCGACAGAAATGGCACTCCGTTGATGTTACTTCATCCTCTAGCAACTCAACTAAATCCGATTCAGGTAGGGTTGCAAGACCTGCTCTAAAACGATCTTTGGAGCAGTTGCATTGGAAGGATAGGTCTAGGGTATATAATGGATCCCATTTCATATCAGAGAGTAAATCAACTAGATCCTCAGGTGTTTTACCTTCTAGTAACAATTGGTTCAAAGGGGGCATGCTGGCGATAATCTCTTCAATTCGAAGAATCGAATCTGCACTACATCCAGGCATGACCTGAACAATAAACCCACCTGCCACTTTAACATTGTTATCAGGGTTTACAACTAAACCTAATCCAACGGCTGAAGGAATCTGTTCACTTGTTGCGAAATAATAGGTAAAGTCCTCGGCAATTTCTCCAGTTTGAAGTTGTGCCGTCGAGGTAAAGAAATCTCTTATTTTTAAGTCTTTGGTGACGGAAATAAATCCATTGGTTCCAACCGCATGGCCGACGGCACTTTGTCCTTTTTTTGGTCCTTGATCATACAGCAAGTTGACATGAGGTTGAGATACATACCCACGAACATGTCCATGTGCATCGGCATCCACGGTAATTTTACCAATGGGGCCTCCCCCATCGATGCGTATCGTGATTTGTTGGTCTTCCGCATAAAAAGCACCTTGGATTACACCGGCAGTTAAGGTGCGTCCTAAGGCTTGTGTAGCGGTCGGCCATAAGTCATGTCTGGTTTTAGCTTCTTGCACTAATTGAGTGGTAATTGCCGCATAAACACGGACCGTTCCCTCATAGGCATAGCCTTTTACTAGGTAGTCTTTCATGCGGTTAATTGTATCACAGGGCTCAAATAGAGAAGGCGTTTATGATAAAATGCACTAGGCTTTTATGAGGTTTATATGGACTATAGTGTACTGGAATATAATGATACGCAACTAAACAAAAACATCGCAAAACAATCTTGGATGAATCGTTCACATTGTTTAATGAGTAGTTCAATACTTGACCCATTATGAAATGGAATATCGGACCGGTTGAAATTGACAACCAAATTGTCGTAGCTCCCATGGCCGGAGTCATGAACATTGCGTACCGAGAAGTCGTCAAGGAATTTGGCGCGGGTTTAGTATGCGCTGAAATGGTCTCAGATAAAGGCGTTGTCTACAAAAACGAAAAGACATTAAAAATGCTTCAAGTGAGTGATATTGAACACCCCATGAGCATGCAGGTGTTTGGTGCTGATGTCGAGTCGATTGTTGAAGCAGCTAAAATTATTGATCAACATTCTAATGCTGATATTATCGATATAAATATGGGTTGCCCGGTTAAAAAGGTGACCAAAGGAAACGCAGGAAGTGCCCTTCTTGCAGACCCAGATTTGGTGTATCAAATTGTAAAGGCAACGGTTGAAGCGGTTAACAAACCCGTTACGGTAAAAATAAGAACGGGCTGGGATAGTAACAGTATCAATGCAGTTGAGATTGCGAAGCTCATCGAAAAAGCAGGGGCGAGTGCCATTGCTATTCATGGACGAACCCGTGCTCAGATGTATGAAGGTAAAGCCGACTGGAACATTATTAAACAAGTAAAAGAAGCGGTATCAATTCCCGTCATCGGCAATGGTGATGTACGTACGGTTGATGATGCCAAACGGATGCTTGCCGAAACAGGAGTTGATGCTGTCATGATTGGTCGAGCCGCGTTAGGAAATCCCTGGGTTGTGGAAGAAATGGTTCACGGTCTCGAGGGTCAGCCACGAATGAGACCTGTTGAATTTGAAGAACGAAAATCCATCATTCTACGACACTTAAACCGACTTGTTGAAGTCAAAGGAGAGAAAATAGCTGTCCTTGAGATGCGTACGCATATTGCATGGTATGTCAAAGGAATCCCATACTCTACCAGTCTAAAACAGAAGCTAACTTCGATTGAAACCGTTGATGATATAATGGAGCTGTTACAAGATTATGAGCAATTTGTAGAGGAGGCCAGTCATGCGTAATCGTCGAATTTCGGCGTATGGGATCGATCTTGGGATTTTTGTTCTCCTATCCGTACTCTCATTTTGGATTGGCTATGAAGTTAGTGGATTTATTGGATTCATAGTAGGATTACTTCTATTTATCTTATTACAAGGGACTGTGTTTGGTCTTGTTCCGATGTTCTTGCGAAGCACCATCGGTAAAAAGATCATGGATCTCAAAGTCATGCCAACTACAGGAATGATGACCCCTGTTCGCTTCTTACTACGAGATGTTGGTGGGAAGTATCTTGTATTTATTCCCTTTGCGATAGGGTTTGCGAACTTCTTAGATAATTTGTCTGAAGCCGAAAACACACTCGTTGTTACAGGCGCACAGTTACTGGTTGGACTCAACACGGGATTTATTATTAGTACAATTCTAGTTGTTGGTCTTGCTGGGGCAAATCTTTATTTCTGGATACAAAAAAAAGAACTCCTTGTTGATTTATTCTTCTTTACTAAAGTGGAGAACGATATTCCAACCGCGATGGAGTATGAAGACTTATCTCAATTTTTAAATAAAATAAAAGAGGGATCTTAGATCCCTCTTTTTTGTGTTTGAATAAGTTTTTGTCCGACCATGCCCCACGCGAACAATAGAAGTAGATATCCAAGAAATGGACTAAATCCTAGTGCAACATAAGAGATGATTAGAAAAGCAAGATAATTTTTTACCGGATGGTCACGAATCTGAAAGAAGATAAAGATGACTAAGATGGGAATAGTTGGAACAAAAAATTGGGGAAGTAAGAGAATCCAAACAGTCATAAGTAGAAAAAGACTAGCAAAAATATAATACTTATCGTTTCGTAAGAATGTAACCCCTGCCATGACAACAAATAACGCGTAATAAAGTAAGACTAAAACATCAAGAGGTATCTCTGGCAGCGGTAAAAACAAACCCCATTGAGTCACAAGGCTTTGCAGTAGGACATATAAATAATAAAGCCCAAATCCAATACTGAGATAGGCTAGAAGACGCTGAAGTAATTTCATGCGACTAGTATAACAAAAAGGTCAGGAATCTGACCTTTTTATAATCCACATTTTAATTGAGCATTGCAGTTATTGCAGGTGTTACATCCACCACTCTCAACAACCGTTCCTTCGTTACAGATTGGACACATGTCACCTACTTCAACACCGATTTCACGGTCTTGGCGGTCAGTACGTAGCGGTGCACCAACTAGTGATTTATCTTCACGGACATTGACACGTTTTTCATCAATATCGAGTGAATATTCATCAATGAGATCGAGTTGTACTGTGTTTTCTTCAGCGGTTAAGCTTAAGACTTGAGCATCACGCGATCCATCAACATAGACTGTTCCACCTTTTGCGCCACCTCTGTATAAACGAGAATACACTTGCTCCACTTGGGAAACGCTGTATCCCTTCGGTGCATTCACAGTTTTCGAAATGGATGAGTCAACCCAACGTTGAATTGTTGTTTGTACATCAACGTGTTCTTCTGGACGTAAGTCGTTTGCACTAATGAAGTAATCTGGAAGTTTTCCATTAACAAGTGTTGGGTGAACATTTGTGAATTCTTCAACGATTGGTGCGTCGACTTCAATGAAACGTCCTAAGCGGCCACTTCGGTAATATTTGAAAGCGAAGTATGGTTCAAGACCTGTTGCAACACCCACCATTGTTCCTGTTGATCCTGTAGGAGCAACGGTTAATAAGTGAGAGTTACGAATTCCATAAGTTAAGATATCGTCCTGAATTTGTTTCGGCAAGCTTTGGATAAATCCAGACTGAACGAGTTTTTCGCGATTTTTTTGTGTTGCTAAGAACGGGAAGGACCCTTTTTCTTTGGCTAACTCAATGCTAGCTTGGTAAGCATTAACTGCGATAAATTCAAAGAGTTCGTTGATGAGTTCAATACTTTCTGGAGATCCGTAACGGGTCTTAGTCCAGATAATCATGTCATGGAGTCCCATGACACCCATTCCAATTCGACGTTCCCCTAACGCTTGCTGTTTATTCGCTTCTAAGAAGTAGTGGGTACGATCGATAACATTATCTTGCATACGAATACTTGTATAGATTGTGTGCTTCAACTTGTCCCATAAAATATCACCGGATACTTTATCTACAAAGTTCGCAAGATTTAATGCAGCTAAATTACATACACTATACGGTGCTAATGGTTGTTCCCCACATGGATTTGTACAAACAACTTTTTGGTCGTAACCAACAGCATTTGTTTTGTCATTGGCATTATCAATGAAGAAAATTCCTGGTTCTGCCGCATACGTTGCACAAACATTAATTAAGTTCCATAAGTCACGAGCTTTAATTGTCTTATAGACCTTAATTGGAAAGCCCATCTTTTCCCATTCACGAACATCACCAATATGTTGCCAGTCAGTGTTGTACGCTACTTTTTGTTCGGGAGTATAGTTATCAATATCTGGGAAACGCAAATCATACATTGCATCATTTTCCACAGCTTCCATGAATTCTTTCGTGATTGCAACGGATATATTTGCACCAGTTAAGAAGTCAGGATTTTGGACTTCGTAGCGTCCACCTGCAGAATATAGTGCTTCAGCTTCCGCAACAATTTCCTTTGCAACGGCTGTTCCGTTTTGTGAGAGGGTAATAACCATCTCGTACATATCTCGTTCAGCATCAGATAATGGAACGAATTTTAATTTTTGCTCAGCCTGTTCACGAATATCACGATCTTCAATCGAGTCTTTTAAGAATCGAAGAATCTTAGGGTTTTGCATCTTTGAAATAATGAATTCAATGATGTCAGGGTGCCAGTCAGCAAGCATGATCATTTGCGCACCACGACGGGAACCTCCTTGCTCTACAAGGTTGGTTAAACTCGAAATATCATTGAGCCAACTAACTGCTCCCGAGCTACGTCCGTTTACGCCACGTGCTAAGGCGTGTTTTGGTCGAAGCGTAGATCCATTTGTTCCAACACCGCCACCACGAGACATAATCTCCATGACTTGTTCACGGTGTTTCGCGATTCCACCACGTGAGTCATGTACATATGGCATAACATAACAGTTGAAATAGGTAACGTTAGCGTTTGAACCTGCACCAAATAAAACACGGCCTGCGGGAACGATATTTTGTTCCGCAATTTCGTGGATCATTTGTTCGCGGTCCACTTCGGTATCAGAAAGGTTGGTACCTACACGTCGTGCGATTTGTTCATAAAACAATTCCAGGGGTTTATCAATTTGAGAGAGTTTACGGGATATCTTACCGTCTACTTGGTCCGGTGCAGATCCGTAGTACTCCTCTTCTAATGCGATAACAGCAGAATCACCATCAATCGAGACAATATTTCCAATGCCTCGAGCAGGAAATTTGGGGTCTTCTTTAGCAATACAGACGACTAAATCACCTTTTTGAAGGGTCTTGTGAGCGATGTCTTTTTGAGAATATCGGTCGAGCATTACCAGTCGTGATACACCAGCTAATGATTTTGACATTGATTCATCTGCTGCATACAAGTACGGATAATGTTCACGAATTCCTTGATTCAAAGCTTCGATTTGCTGTTTCGAATAGGTCATTTCGACTCCCCTTTTTATTCATTTATTAATTTTTAGTGCGTGTAATTTAATCTTATCAAATACTGTATTTGATTTAGCCCCTTAATGCAAAGTAAATGCGTTAGAAACGAATTATTTCGCATAGTTTAAGGAAAAAAAGTGGTTACTGAGTTTTACCTAATATTACAGATAGATACGATATAATAAAACAAATAGGTGAGCTCTTGTACTACCAGATCAACGCAAAAGATGAACGTTTACGCAACATAAATAAAGAAGAGTATGACTCTTTCATTTTTGATGCATTTACTATTCTTGCATTGGACCAACTTGTCGCTGGAGAGGAAATCAATGTTTCAGACTTAATCACCACTCTTGTCGATGGAGGTAAAAGTTTTGATAATTATAATGTCAAAGTCCGAACCATCCGTAACATTGTTGCCAATAATACAAGTAGTGCAACCTATCTTGTCTACCAAACGGTAACCGATAAGAAAACAAGAGAGCGTCGTCCGTTTTTACTCGTTCCCATCGTTCTTCGTAAAAAAGGAACGACAATAAAACGTAACGGACCGATAGTGCTTAACCCACTGCTGGTAGAACATTTTTCTACTATTTCAATGACTTTTAAACTACCACTCACGATTAAAGATGTTCGACAACTTGATACAGCGGAAGTGAATGAGCTACTAGATAAGCTGGATTACCGATTATCGTTCGAATTGTATCTCACGCATTTTAAAATACAGTTTAATGAATTAAAAGGTGCAGGAAAACCGTTGTTCCAATTAGTTCGTTCAACAGCTCCAAGATCAATCACGACAACACAACTTCAAACGAAAGAAAATAAGGCGATTATTCAACATGTATTGGAGATGAATAATCTTTACTTACGCACCTCGCACTTGCATCAACCTGAATATTTGATTGTTGATATGTTCGTCAATTTAGCACTTCAAAAGAAAAATGTTCTGTACTTATCTCAATATGATTCAGCGCAGATTAAAGATGTGCTAAGTAAAAGTGGTTTAACTTCGATTGTTCATAACCTAGTTGACCCTTTTGAGACTACCCTAGAACCCATTGATCAAGGCTTTGTAGCAGCAAATCTACAAACTATTCAAACAGGATTACTGCAGTATCAATCACAAATGCGTCATCAAGAAGAGGAAATTCCGTATCATAGTGTACTTCGTCAGTTAATTAAATTATCACGAAAACCGCTTCATGCCATGCCGTTGGATGCAGTCGATTCGATCCATAAAAAAGATTATGATGCGATAAGTCGATTGTTGGACGAGATTGAAGCTTTGATGAAAAAATTAGGTATTGAAAATCCATCCACAGCGCATTGGAATGATCTTGGCCTACGAGAAGTTCGTAATCACGAGAAAGAATTCCAAGTACAAATTTCTAGCTTCCTAGCTGTAATATACGATATTCGCAGCATCCTATTAGATTTAGTAAGTGAACATGCATTTATCGTACCGAGTGACGTTAACGAATTAGCCAATGATCTCGACTATACCGGCTATTTGACAACGACTAAATATCCTA
>CBFHOU010000019.1:0-4183 GCA_965657695.1 Bacillota bacterium
TGAAATCTCAAACCGATACCGAAATTGTTGCTGGAGTTCTTGATTATTTTGTTTCACAAGAACCAAACATCCATAAAGCGATACAGCGATTAATGAATGAAGTCGAAGGTTCCTTTGCCCTTGTGATTATGGACCAAGAACATCCTGATGTCCTATATGCGATTAAGAACCGCTCTCCATTATTAATTGGGTTAGGTAAGAATGAGCAATTTATTGTCTCAGACGCGAATGCACTAGCGGATCACACGTCTACGTTTTATGTGCTAGAAGACTACGAATACGCTGAGGTTCGTCAAGATCATATACAGCTTTATGATCGACAAGGAAATCCATTAACCAAAGAACTCTATCAACCCAAACAACGTCACCATGAGCGTGATTTAGGGATCTTCGATCACTACATGCAAAAAGAAATTGAAGAACAACCCGCCGTAATGCGCCGCTTACTCAAAGAATTTGTCTTGGATAAAAACATCGAAAAAGACATCTTGGCCAGTGAACGGATTTATATCATCGCCAGTGGAACTAGTTTCCATGCCGGACTTGTTGGGAAATACTTGCTAGAAACCGTCTTAGAAAAACCAGTAGAAGTTCATTTAGGCTCTGAATTTGCCTATTTTACTCCCTTGCTTGTCAAACATCCATTCTTTATCTTCTTAAGTCAATCTGGGGAAACGATGGATTCGGTTCGTGCACTAGACCGTCTAAAATCAACCGGAGTTAAAACCTTATCAATCACCAATGTTGAAACCTCCACCTTGGCTCGTGAAACGACCTATCATATGTATTTACATGCAGGCATTGAAATTGCGGTTGCTTCGACCAAAGCCTACACGGCTCAAATTGCGTTACTAAGCTTACTAGCAAATGCGATTCATCCCACGTTTGATACGGCCTTTGAATTTGCGAAAGTTGCGTTAGTGATGGAAGAAGTCTTATCTCACAGAGAATGGATTCATGACTTTGTGAAGTCGAAGATGAAAGATCAAGATTCTGCCTTCTTTATTGGTCGCGGTGTTGATTATGCCTTGGCACAAGAAGCCGCATTAAAATTAAAAGAAGTAAGCTACATTCAAGCAGAAGGATTTGCGGCTGCCGAACTAAAACATGGAACAATTGCCTTGATTCAACCCCAAACACCAGTGATTGCAATTATTACCGATGAGCGCGCGTATTTAACTCGTGGGAATGTTATGGAAGTCAAGGCTCGTGAAGCAGAAGCCATTATTATAAGTATGCAAGCCATCTCTCAGCCAAGTGATGATCTAATCATTCCAGATGTTCATCCGCACTTAAGACCCCTTGTCATGGCGATTCCGCTGCAATACATTGCGTATTATGCTGCGCTAGAGCGTGATTGTGACATTGATAAACCGCGTAATTTAGCTAAGTCAGTCACTGTAGAATAAAGGGGAAACCCTTTTTCTTTTATCGCATCTTGCAAAATGAAATGACGACGTAATGGTATGATTACGGTAACTAGGTTTATCTTGGATGTTAGACATACGATATGGTAAAGGACTAATCTAATGGACTATACAATTACAATTTTTGGCGCAACTGGAAACTTAATGTATAAAAAGTTGATGCCAGCACTCGTGCGTTTAATCTACTCAGAAAAAATCTCCCCCAATGTAGAGATTCGTTGTGTTGGTCGAAAGGTTTTGACCAATCAAGCGTATAAGAGATTATTGTATGAAAAATCGCAGGCTAAAAAAGTTGAGCTAAAGCGAGTTTTTCGTCAACTTTCCTATTATAGTGTTGATTTTTCAGACCCATCCACCTTTAGTTCACTTCAAACAACGACCAAAGGTTCGATCTATTATTTAGCGATTCCACCTGGGTTATTTTCGGTGGTGGCGAACAGT
Source organism: Bacillota bacterium (assembly GCA_965657695.1). Lineage (GTDB taxonomy): Bacteria > Bacillota_I > Bacilli_A > MAG-NZ > MAG-NZ > M30B81. Next base: position 1,869 of record CBFHOU010000019.1, read on the forward strand.
TTATCGGTGTCGGGATTGGTCGAAAAAGGAAACCCAAAACACCGAGTCGTATTTGAAAAGCCCTTTGGCGAAGACCTTGCGAGTGCGAGCAGCATTAAAAAGGAACTCACGAAGTACTTAAGTGAACAACAAATCTACCGAATTGATCACTACCTAGGCAAAGATATGATTCAAAATGTATTGTTTTTACGTTTTACCAATGGACTGTTTGAAAACACGTGGAACAAGGACTTTATTGAGAGTGTCACCATTATGGCCAAAGAATCGGAAACCGTGATGGACCGAGGAAATTATTATGATGGGATTGGCGCACTTAAGGATATGGTTCAAAGTCACTTAATGCAACTATCTGCGTTAATAGCAATGGAACAACCTCGAGAATTTACCTCAGAATTAATTCGACAAGCCAAGGTTGATGTATTAACCAATATGTCGATCAAGACCGAGGATGTTGTTCTTGGTCAATATAAGGGATATTTAAAAGAAATGCATATTCCTGAGGATTCAAAAACCGAAACCTTTGTGTATATAAAAGCAATGATTGATACCCCGCGTTGGCACGGTGTTCCCTTTTATTTCGTAACAGGGAAAGCCTTGGATGAAAAACGCTCTGAAGTTCGTATTGTGTTTAAATCAAGTTCTCAAGGCGATGCGTTCTGGCCCAAAGAAAAACTCAGCAATAATGAACTCGTGATTCGAATTGCTCCCGAAGAAGGGGTCACCTTAAATTTCAATGTGAAAGCCTTAGGACTCAGCCAGGTGATTCAACAGGAATTTTTGGATTACAGTCATGAATGGATAGGATTTGGTGATAATCCAGAGGCCTATGAAAAATTATTCTTGGATATATTCCAAGGTAATATGACACTCTTTACTTCGTGGAACGAAGTAGAAGCTGCGTGGAAGATTATTCATGAACTTCGTGAACATCGGCCAAACCCATATCGCTATGCTAGTTTTAAAGACATGATGAAAGAAGTCAAAAAAACCTTACCCGAGGTCAGAGGATGAGATACGATATTTCAATGCCAATTCGGCCAGGAATGCCCGTGTATAAAAATTATCCAGATAAAACCCCATCGTATGAAGTGGTTCGAACCTTTGAAAAGCATACTGTTTATGAGACCAACATTACAATGAATCTTCATACTGGAACTCATTTGGATTTCCCCAAACATACGTTACCCGAAGGCGGAGTCTCAACCAATCATAATTTAGACCCTTTAATTGGATCGGCCCGAGTGATTGACCTAACAAACGTCGAAGAGGGAATCACAAAAGAAGACCTAATTGATCAATCGGTTCAACCTGGTGAATTTTTATTATTCAAAACCAAAAGTAGTTGGGATATCGAGTTTAACCCCAATTTTATTTACATCAAAGAATCTGCGGCTCACTATTTGGTGGAACGGCAAATCCGAGGTGTCGGGGTCGATGCGCTAGGCGTTGAACGAGCTCAACCGGGTCATCCAACCCATGACACCCTGCTTGGAAACGGGATTATTATCCTTGAAGGAGTGGTCTTAAAAGATGTTCCCGAAGGAACGTACAAAATGACATGTCTTCCCTTAAATATCGAAGGGGTTGAAGCCTTACCTGTTAGAGCCATCTTAGAATCAATATAAAAAAACCTTCCCTACTTGGGAAGGTTTTGATTTGATTGCGTCATGTGCAGAACTTGTTTAAAGATGGTTCCTGCTCCTAGAAATCCAATGTCTGGTAAGACTTGAGCCGCGAGTCGTTGACTTTCGATAGTGAATGAGTAGAAGAATAGTACATTGTTTTTGCTTGTACATAACCGATTCCACGTGTGCTTTGTTTTGTATTTGTTCAAATAATTTTATTTCTTTACAATAAGGAACATATATAAGCTAAAATAACTCACCAGAAAGACAAACTAATATGGAATACCTAACTCTTATTGTAATTACGATCTCGATCAGCATTGTCAGTATTGTCTTTTCGTATTTTGCGAAACGTTGGCATAAGGCACTGGTTTTTGTTCCTCCGTTTATCTTATTATCCTTTTCTGCATATAGTTTTTTGTCTGGGGCTCGTCAAGGGGACATTGGAGCGATTGCCTTAATCTTATTTGGCTTTATCTTTTTACTTAGTGGATTAATCAATCTCATTGTTGCTGCCTTATGGTACCGACCCAAAATATAGTTTTTGCGTATTACACAATAAATATGATATGCTTTGCCTAAGGAGAATTTTATGACCACACTAAATTGGCTTATTATCGGGATTATGGTTTCGATGTATGGTATTCAAACCATCATGAGTTTACTCAACTATTCGTATCGAAATACGCC
>CBFHOU010000019.1:4342-11343 GCA_965657695.1 Bacillota bacterium
GCTAATAGCGACCGGAAATGAATGGTTATCGCAAGGATTGTTTCTTGTTGTATTGATTGTTCTTAGTACTCTGATTGAATTGCCGTTTGATTACTACCAAACGTTTAGTATTGAAGAGCGTTATGGTTTTAACCGTTCGACCAAACAAACATTTTTTATGGATGCGATTAAAAATGTGGTCCTAAGCTCTGCATTACTCTTTGGTCTTTATAGTTTCTTATATTTCATCTACTCCATCTTTGCCGATCAGCTTCTATATCTAATCGTTGGGGTATGGGCTGGACTCTCTATCTTATTTATACTCATTGCGATGTTTAATGGATTGATTGTTCGTGTCTTCAATAAGCTGACTCCTCTCGAAGAAGGAAGTTTAAAAACACGAATTAACGAATTGGCGACTGATGCTGGGTTCACCTTAAAACGTGTCTTTGTGATGGATGCGTCCAAACGAAGTGCGAAACTTAATGCGTTCTTTACGGGTCTTGGTAAAACCAAAGAGATTGTGTTATTTGATACCTTGATTGAAAAGATGAGTGAAGAAGAAGTCTTAAGCGTCATGGCTCACGAGATTGCTCACTACTTACATAAAGATGTATACCGAGTGATTGTTGAAAACATTGTGATCTTTGCCGTCTATGCTTCAGTGTTAGGTTTGGTGTTTAGTCAGCCGGACTTAATGAGTGGATTTGGTTTTGCTAGCTTTAATGTAGCGTTTGGTTTCTTACTCTTTACCTTTATTATTTCCCCGATCTCTTTTGTCGTCTCAATTCCTCGTATGTATCTCTCTCGTGTGGCGGAATACAAAGCCGATGCATATAGTGCAACAAAAATTGATAAGTCTCACATGATACATGCGTTAAAAGTCCTTGCTAAAGAAAGCTTATCGAACCTCACCCCCCATCCCGTATGTGAAATTATATTATTCTCATCCCCCGATGAGTGAACGGATTGCAGCTTTAGAAAACGCATGAGTAAGTACGAACAACCGGATTACAAACTCATTGAATCGAAAAATGGGTTTGAGATTCGTGACTACAACGAATTTTATACCTCGCTCGTTAAAGAAGATCGCGCCCGAGGCTACTCGGGATTCGGGAAACTCTTTAACTACATCGCCGGTCAAAATGACCAGGCTAAACCGATTGCGATGACTGTTCCTGTCCTTACCTCGAGTGAAGATCAAACGATGGAGTTTATGATTCCTAAAGAGATGACGCCATCGATTCCCAATCCGACGAATCCTGAAGTGCAAATTACGAAGCATCCAGCTCGTCGATATTTGGTTAAACGATTTACGGGGAATGCGACCTCGCAAAAGGTGTCGAAAATCAAGGAAGAACTCTTTGAATTTGCTAAACAACAAAACTTAACGGTCAATAAAAAAGGGTATCTTGCCCAGTATAGTGGACCGATGACCCCGTTCTTTCTAAGAACCAATGAAATATTATTAGAAATCAAAAACCCGGCGTAAGCCGGGTTTTAATATATGTAAAAGTAAATGGCTGTGAAGTGGAAGATGGTTCCTGTTAAGACAAACAAGTGCCAAATAAGATGCATGAAGCGCACACTGCGAAATGCATAGAAGATGACCCCAATGGAATATGCCAGTCCGCCAAGAAAGATCCATAACAGTGCTAGTGGCGATGTTTGCCATAGTGGTTGAAGAATAAATACTGCACTCCAACCTAGGATTAAATAAGCCATAACATGTAAGTTATGATACTTCTCAAAGAAGAATGTCTTCAATGTTACTGCCACCGCAATGATGGTCCATTGAACCGCTAAGAAGATGTATCCCCATGGATCGGGAACAATTAATAGAAGGGCAGGAGCGAAGGTACCACCAATTAAAAAGTATATGAAGATATGATCAAACTTTTCAAACAACTCTTTAATTTTCGTTCCGCGTTTCATTGCGTGATAAAGCGTACTCATCATATATAAAGAGATAATACTAATCCCAAAGATTAGCGCAGCAACCAATCCTCGTGTTGAATCTGCTCGAAGAATGAGTAGAACTAACGCTGCAATTCCAAGTGCTGCACCAATCCCATGCGAAATTGCATGAGTAATTTCCTCTGTTAGGGTAAAGTGCTCATTCTTGTTGAGGGTAAATTTCCTCATTTACGTTCATCAATCGGGCAAGTGTTAATCCCGATTAATCTATATAGTCCACATAATCGAAGTCGAGCGGTAATAATTAACGCTGCACCGAGAATCGCTGCAGTAGTAAACATTGGCAACTCCAAAAGAAACGCGAGTCCGCCATACATTAATAATCCTAGACCTACGACATAACGCACTTGTTGATCTAATCGTCCTACATTTTTCATGTTTTCACCTGGGTTCATTGTATGTCCTTTTCATCGATTACACAAACAAATTGTTAGTAACCTAACGTTCATAAATTATTCACATTAATAAAATGACCCATTAAAATGAGGGTCATTTGTCGTATAATAATATGGCTATGAAACAGAATTTGAAAATTTTACTCACGTTCAGTCGAGGTCATCTTGTATATTTCATCTTAGCGCTTGCCCTAACTATTTTCTTAGGGGCCTCACGAGCGCTTTTTCCTGTTTTGGTGGAATATATTTTTGACTCGGTTCTTCAAGATATTCCCCATTCACTGCCTAATTGGCTCGATGGAGTTCTTCAAAATAATGATACGGTAGTTCATTTACGTAATAGTGCAATGGTCCTTGCCGGCCTTGCGGTCATTCGTGGCCTTGGAATGATTCTAGCAGGGGTTTCTCGGGCTGGTTTTTCCGAAGGGATTGCACGCGGCTTGCGCGAGCGAGTCTATCATCACATTAATCACCTATCATATAAGTATCACAAGAATGCAGATACCGGTGATTTGATTCAGCGAAGTACCACAGACATTGATATGATTCGTAAGTTTTTCTACGAGGACTTGTTTTCCTTCTTATGGATTATTTCAATGTCCGTGGTCATCATTTACACGATGTTTATTACGAATGTGACGATGGCATGGCTATCGGTCTTTATCTTGCCCGTGACAATTAGCTTGAGTGCCTTCTTTTTTACCAAATTAGAACAGGTCTTTGAAACCGTCGAAAAATCGGAGTCTGCATTAACCACCACGGTCCAAGAGAATTTGAACGGGGTCCGTGTTGTTAAGGCCTTTAACCGAGAACGATTTGAGATTGAAAAGTTTAAAGAAAAAAACGATGTGTACTATAAGCGTAGCTATGACATGTATAAACTGGAAGCCAATTATTGGAGTTTATCTGATTCCTTTACCTTCTCACAAATAGCAGTCACCCTCATTGCGGGGACGTATTTTGCCGTTCAAGGGGTCATCACAACCGGGGAGCTACTCAGTTTTGTATTAATGGTCCAAACCGTTGTATGGCCAATTCGAAACCTTGGACGTATTGTTGCTGAGTTTTCAAAAACAATGGTCTCGGTGGACCGTCTAGCGGCTATTTTACGTGAAGAAGAAGAATACACCGATAATGGTACCCTCACAACCGGCATTGAAGGCAATGTTGAATTCAAGCATGTCAGCTTTAAGTTTGATGATGTTGAAGACCACCTTCTTAAAGATATGAGTTTTACGGTACCTAAAGGGGAAACAATCGCGATCATGGGAAAAACGGGATCTGGAAAGTCAACCTTTGCGAAGCTGTTAATTCGTTTGTTGGATTACCAACAAGGTGACATTCTTATTGATGGAACTCCGTTAACCGACTATGACAAAAAGTATTTACGTTCCCAGGTGGGTGTGATCTTACAAGAACCATTTTTATTTAGTGCTTCATTGGAAAAAAATATTGGTATTACCCTACCAGAACTCAGTACCGATAAAATCAAACGTGCTGCTGATGTCGCAAGTATTGCGAAAGACATCAGTACCTTCTCGCAAGGGTATGACACGATGGTCGGTGAGCGTGGAGTGACCTTATCAGGTGGGCAAAAACAGCGCGTTGCGATAGCTCGAACCTTAGTGACGCCGAAACCGATCATGGTGTTTGATGATTCACTGTCTGCCTTAGATACCGAAACCGATTTGGCGATTCGCCGTGCGTTAAAAGATGAATCAAAAAATACAACAGTCTTTATTATTACGCACCGAATTACCACAGCAATGGAAGCAGACCGAATCATGATTTTAGAAGATGGCAAAATTGCCCAATTTGGTCCGCACGCTGAACTCATTAATCAGCCAGGGTTATATCAAACCCTTTATCAAATACAAACTGGCTTAGAAGCACAAACAAAACAGGAGGTTGCTCATGGACTTTCAGCATGAAGAAGATTTTACTGAAACCCTCGAGATTGAGACGTGGCGACGACTGTTAAAACATCTTCGCCCGTTTCGTCGATTATTGATTATTTCAATGCTGCTCGCAACCTCGATTGCAGTATTAGAAATCAGCTTACCATTGTTAAATCGTTATGCGATTGATAACCTATTACTCTCTGGTGTACTAGAAGAAGGCTTTGCTCCCTTATGGTGGTTTAGTGCGTTTTATGCGTTCGTTATCCTTATTTTTGTTGTCGTGGTTCGAACCTTTATTCTCTATGCAGGAAAGATTGAAACTGGAGTTGCTGCTAGCCTTCGAGAACAAGCGTTTGTTCGCCTGCAAGAACTCTCGTTTAGTTATTATGATAAAACACCAACCGGCTGGATTATGGCACGTATGACGTCAGACTCTAGAAAGCTATCCCACTTGTTAGCGTGGGGGATGATTGATGTCGCATGGAGCATCATGTTGGTCTTTGCGATTATGGGCATCATGCTAGCTGTTAACCTGCGATTAGCACTCATCACGTTAAGCGTATTACCATTACTTATTTACGTTGCCTTTGTACTGCGTAAACCTATATTATTCGCATGGCGTAAAGTACGTAAAACCAACTCGCAAATTACTGCCTCAATTTCGGAAGGAATCATGGGTGCCGTCACGACCAAAACCTTAGTTTTGGAAGACCGCATGGAACAAGAGTTTGGTCAATTGACCTCCACAATGCGTAAATCAAGCATCCGTGCCGTATTTATCTCCAGTTTAATGTGGCCGGTGGTCTTGATATTGGGTTATTTTGGAACATCACTTGCTACTTATTTTGGGGGGATTGAAGTCTTACAAACGACCCTTTCCGTGGGTACATTATTTCTTTTTATTCAATATACGTTTAACTTCTTTGAGCCGATTTTAAACTTGTCCCGAATTTTATCCGAGATTCAGCAAGCGCAAGCGTCTGGGGAACGAATTGTATCGCTGATAGAATCTCAGCCCGAGTTAGTTGACCGTGTAGATGTGATGGAACGTTATGGAACCTTATTTGAGCCCAAAGAAGAAAATTGGGAAGAACTTAAGGGAGAAATTGTCTTTGACAATGTCTCCTTTGAATACAAAGAAAATGAACCGATTTTACAAAACTTTAATTTAACCATCCCAGCCGGTAGTAGCGTTGCGATTGTTGGGGAAACTGGATCTGGAAAATCAACGTTGGTCAATCTAATTTCTCGTTTTTATGAGCCAACAAAAGGTCGCATTTTAATTGATGGCAAAGACATGCGAGACCGTTCGATTTCCTGGATTCATTCCAACTTAGGGTATGTGTTGCAAGACCCGCATTTATTTACGGGTTCGATCGAAGATAACATTCGTTACGGGAAACTCGATGCTACGTTTGATGAAATTGTTGATGCATCGGTGGTTGCCAATGCCGATGGATTCATCCAAAAATCGTCAGAAGGCTATCAGCTCAATGTAGGCGAAGATGGCGCACGTTTAAGCCAAGGGGAAAAACAGCTATTGAGTTTTGCTCGTGCTGTGATTCATGATCCGAAGATCTTAATCTTAGATGAAGCAACCTCAAGCATTGATACTGAGACCGAACGATTAATTCAAGATGCGATTGAGAAGTTATTAAAAGGACGAACCTCGATTTTGATTGCACACCGTTTGTCAACGATTGTAAAAGCCGATATGATTTTAGTATTAAAGCAAGGGGTAGTAACCGAACGTGGAACGCACCATGAGTTGCTCGAGCAAAAAGGGTATTACTACAACTTGTATATGAATCAATTTAAGGATCAAAAAACGAAGGAAGTTTTATAATGCAATCCATCTTACAGCAACATAAAGAACCCAAATCTCTCCTGATTAATCTTGGATTCTTCCTTACATTCTTATTAATCTATGTCTTACTTGATATTAATGGTAACGAGAGTTATGCCAACTTACTGGCGTTAGAAGGGATGACCACTCTCGTCTTACACATAATCTTCACCATATTACTGGCGTTCACATCGAGTGTCGTGATGACGTGGAGTTACTTAAGCATTCAGTTGTTTAAAAGAGATAATGTTGTTACAAATATTCCGTTCTTGGGTGTTGCGATTGGCTTCTTGACCTTTGGTTGTACACCGTGTGTTGTTGCCTTCTTGAGTATCTTTGGCATCACCTTTGTGCCATTAATTCTACCGATGGCAAATTTACTCTTTAAAGTATTAACCTTGATGTTGATTGTATTCTCAGGGGCCTTAACGTGGTATTTTGTAAATAAAGGGTGCGAGGTTAATCCTACGCCGAGTAATACATAAAACGAATGCAACCGTATGGTTGCATTTTTTGAGCATCAACCTGAAAAAGATATATACTTAAATGGTAATATAAACATAGGAGTATATATGACAGCTAGAAAATTTCGTTTAACTGAGTTTTATCCCATTTTATTTAATGCTTCTCGAAGCATTCCGTTAATCAAATCGTGGGCGAAGAGCCGACGAATCACTAAACCATTTCGTCAACGAATTTTCCTTGCGATTAGTGGGGTCAATGGTTGTGCGATGTGTAGTTTTGTACATACCAAAATTGCCTTACAAGAAGGCATGGCGGTCGATGAAATTAAAGAAGTTCTACAAGGAGAATACGGTAATATTCCTAAAGAAGAAGTCATTGGGGTGTTATTTGCTCAGGATTACGCCGCTAGTAAAGAAGTGGTTGATCCTAAGAGCTGGG
>CBFHOU010000020.1:0-10851 GCA_965657695.1 Bacillota bacterium
ACCGAGCATTCTTAATTGGTCCTAACGGCGCAGGGAAAACTACACTTTTTTCTTGTATATTCAATGAAACCGATTCTACGGGAACAGTGAAGCTTGGCTCAAAAGTTACAATTGGGACGATTCCGCAAGATATTATTTATCCCTCTGGTGCCGGTCGAATTATCGATGAATTTCGTAAACGAATTCCAGTGAGCGAGACTGAGGCGCGAACAAAACTTTCCCAATTCCTATTTTTTGGCGATGATGTATTTAAAAAAGTAACTTCGCTTTCTGGTGGAGAAAAGACCCGCCTAGAACTTTGTATTCTTGTTAATTCTAAAAGTAATCTATTACTGTTAGATGAGCCCACCAACCATCTCGATATTGAATCCAAAGAATTATTAGAAACAGCGTTACTCGATTATCAAGGAACATTACTAATCATCTCTCATGATCGCTACTTTATTAATAAGTTAGCAGACTATTTATACATTTTTGAAGATAAAAAAGTACGTTACTTTAGTGGAAATTATGAGGACTATAGCAAACAGTTACAAACATCCCAAACACCTCAACACTCCCCCAAAAAAAGGGCCAAGAAGAAACCGGTTGAAAAAGTAGAAGTCATTAACTATGAAGAGTTACTTCAAACCATAGATAATAATATTCAAAATGAACTTGCTAAAGAAGTACCAGACTTCATGTTAATTGGTTCTTGGATCGAGGAAAAAGAGGCACTAGAAATAGACTGGTTGGAGCATTTAAAAAAGGTATCCTAATGGATACCTTGTATTATTTATTATTTGCTTCAAACAATGAACTCAATGGTTCGTTATGAATTATATTTAAGATTGCTTGGCCAAATATACTAGAAACACTTAATACTTTTATCTTATTGCTAATCTTTTCACTTGGTAGTTGTATGGTGTTCATGACGACTACCTCATCCAAAGTTGACTCCTCAATTTTGTTAACTGCATCGGACGTTAATAATCCGTGAGTCCCAACACCATAAACTTCTACAGCACCATTATCACATAAGGCTTTTGCTGCTAGTGTAAGGGTTCCTGCTGTGTCGATAATATCATCAATAATGATACATGTTTTATCTTTAACGTCCCCAATAATACTCATAACTTCAACCTGATTAGGTCTAGGGCGACGTTTATCAATAATTGCGATAGGCACATCTAATGCGGTTGCGAGTTTTCGAGCTCTTGTGGTTCCGCCGTGATCCGGTGATACCACAATTACATCTCTACCTTTTGTTTTGTTTTTAAAATATTCGAATATAACAGGGAATGCTCGCATATTATCAATCGGAATATCATAAAAACCCTGAATTTGAGCCGCGTGTAAGTCCATCGTAATCACTCGATTCGTACCAGCCACTTGTAGTAGATCCGCAACGAGTTTGGCAGAAATTGGTTGACGTGATTTCGCTTTTCGATCTTGTCTCGAATATCCATAGTACGGCATGACAACATTAATCGTTGCTGCTGATGCACGTTTCAATGCATCAATCATTATCAACAAGACCATATAGTTTTCATTGACCGGCATACTGGTACTTTGAACAACGAAAACATGATGTCCGCGGACTGTTTCACCAATGTTTATATTAACCTCTCCATCAGAAAATGAAGAAACGTCTACACTGGACAACGGTATTTTGGTGTAATCCGATATTTCTTGAGCAATTGAATCGTTCGAACCAAGGCTAAATAGTTTTACTTTTAATCCATCTACGTCCATATGTCCTCACACCTTTTCATTTTACACATTTATTTGGGTTTCTAAAAGAAGACGAAAAGAAAGCCTGATTCTCAGGCTTTCTTTACTCAGCTGTGTTATAAGCTTCAATGACTTGACTCTCGATCATCTCTCTTGTTTCTTGATTGATTGGGTGTGCAATGTCTTTGTATTCACCACTCGCTCGTTTACGACTAGGCATCGCTACAAAGAGACCAGTATCACCTTCAATGACGCGTAATTCGTGAACTACGAAACAGTCATCAATGGTTATCGCAGCAATCGCTTTGAGTCTGTTCTGCCCTTCGACTTTAATCAACCTTACATCAGTAATAGTCATGGCCCCTCCTTGCAAATTACTTTTGTTCTCAAATTATACCATAACTGAAAGCGATTTCAAGATGTCAATATTTGGCAATATTGTGTGTGTAGGCCTTGTTTATTTAAAGCTTCTTGATCTTTACGTAATTTCCCTTCATCACTGTAAATTCCGAATAATGTTGAGCCGGAGCCTGTCATCGACGCAGTAGGATTCAACTCTTTGAATGAACGAAGCGCTTGTCTCGTTGAAGAATCTAAGACCGAAGCAATTGGGATAAAATCATTATGTAAATGTTTTGCTACCTCATCCACATCATTCTTCATGATTCCAATCAATAACCTAGTTGAGTCCACTCGTTTGAGTTCATACTCTTTCAATAATTTAAATGCAGATGTTGTAGAAATTCCGTTAGACGGAACCACTAATAACACATGTGCTTTAAATTCAGGTAATGGGATAATCTGATCTCCAGTTCCAGAAACTTTTGCTGTTTTATTAAACAGACAAATCGGGACGTCAGATCCGAGTGATTTTCCCAATTCCATAAGTTTGTTGTCATCTGTTTTTATATTCCAAAATTGAACTAATCCCCTTAGAACGGCAGCTATGTCAGCACTGCCACCACCTAATCCTCCTCCAACAGGAATTTGTTTTGACACCTTTATTTTTACAGACTTCTTAATTTTGAAGGTTGTCTTAACAAGCTGTACGGTTTTGTATAAGACATCATTATCAATTTCTCGATCATAGATAATCGAATCAACGTCTGCATCTTCAATATTTATTGTGTCAAACAACGTCAAAGGGACAGTAATCATTTCTAAATTATGGTACCCATTTGAAAGTTGTTCTGTAATATTTAAAAATAAATTTAGTTTTGCATTAGCCTGTATTCTCATAACTTCCTCAGTCTTATTTTATCACAGGGATTTGTAGGAGAATTAGCGTTATGTTTCACGTGAAACATAAATCATTTGGAGGGTTGATTTGCATTTTATTCTCCGTATAATGGGTTAAGAAGTTCTTTTAAATTAGTCCTGTGAGGCTAAAAAGGAAAACCTATCATATCGATGATAATTCTCCTTTTTGTCCGCGGACAAGAAGGTTTTTTTATAAGGAGGATTTATGTTGTTATATGATGTGAACGAAAAGCCATCAAAAGGGTTGTGGGCATTATTAAGCTTCCAACACGTTTTCGCAATGTTTGGTGCAACAGTATTGGTGCCCATTCTTACTGGGTTATCAATATCTGTCGCTCTAGTAGCTAGCGGTATTGGTACATTGATTTATATTGTTGCAACGAAAGCAAAAGTGCCTGTATACCTAGGTTCATCATTTGCTTATATTGCCGCTATTTCAATTGCTTCTCAAGAATTCGGTCCGACATCGGCCTTTGTAGGTCTCATGGTAGTCGGATTTATTTATGTCTTAGTTGCAACAGCAATTCGTTTCGTTGGTAAGGCGTGGTTGGATTCTATTCTGCCACCGTTAGTTATCGGTCCCCTAATCGCAATCATCGGGATTAATCTTGCTCCTGTTGCAACGGGACAAGCCGGATTAACTCCAGGATCTGCAGATCCATTCTTTGTTAGCTTAGCTGCTGACCCAATTAATCCAATAATTGCTCTAGTAACATTCTTAGCAACAGTACTACTCGCAACGTTAGCAAAAGGATTCTTTAAAGTTGTTCCAATTTTAGGAGGAATTATCGTTGGTTATGTAGTTGCTGCCGTATTAGGAGTTGTTAGTTTCAGTGGCGTCGTCGACGCGCCGTGGTTTGCATTCCCAGACTTTACGTTTATCGGAACATATTCTCTAGATTGGAGAGCGGTATTACTGTTTGCTCCCATCTCGTTTGTAACCATTGCGGAACACATTGGTGATCACAAGGTACTTGGTAGTATTACGAAGCGAGATTTTCTTCAAGATCCTGGATTGGACCGTACATTGCTTGGAGATGGTATTGCGACATTCGTATCTGCTGCATTAGGTGGCCCTGCCAATACAACATATGGTGAAAACACAGGTGTTGTAGCAATGACCCGAGTCGCAAGTGTATATGTAACTGGTGGCGCTGCCGTCATTGCAATATTGCTTGGGTTCGTAGGTAAGTTCACTGCGCTAGTCTCTTCCATTCCTACCCCGGTAATGGGTGGAGTCTTAGTCTTGTTATTTGGTTTGATTGCTGGTAACGGATTGAAAGTAATGGTTGAAGCAAAAGTAAATCTTTCCAGTATTCGAAACTTAATCATCGTAGCAACAATGTTGGTCCTTGGGCTTGGTGGTGCAGCCTTTGCGATTAACGATGCTGTAGCACTGACAGGAATGTCACTTGCAGCAATTGCGGGAATCCTACTCAACCAGTTCCTCCCAGATTCGGTTGAAGAAGAATAAAAGAAAAAAAGAGAGCTAAATAAGCTCTCTTTTTTTTAGTTCTTCGTATAGTTGCATAAATTGATCTAGTGATAGTTCTTCCGCACGAACGGTTAACGTATGGATTGATTCTTCAAGTAATAAATCTAAATCCTTCTTGGCAATATGATATGTGCTACTTAAATTGTTGAGAAGAGTCTTACGTCGTTGGTTAAAACAGTGTTTAACAAATCGTATGAAATTGGGGGTTTCCGGATCTCCTTTTATTTTTTGATAGGGTTGAATCAAAACAACACTACTATCAACCTCGGGCACAGGATAAAAAGAAGTCTTTGGAACATGAAATAAAACCTTGACCTCAGCCAAATAGCTAAGGATAACCGTTAGAGCATTGTATTGTTTCGTTTTGGGTGATGCGCCCAAACGCTCCGCTACTTCCTTTTGCATCATCACAACAATATCGGAAATAGGTTGATTATTTTCTAATAAATAAAATAGGACTGGGGATGTAATGTAATAGGGAAGATTACTAATGACTTTGATTGTTGATGGAAACCGAAGTTCGGCATGTAGTATGTCTTGATGGTGAATAGTCACGCCTTTATTTTGGTATTCCTCTTCCAAATAACCAACCAATCCTTGATCGATTTCGTATAGGTGAAGCGAATTTGTTCGTCGAACCAAATGAGCTGTAAGCGCCCCAAGGCCTGGTCCGATCTCGACCACGATATCGGTGTCCTTAATTTGAGCAGACTTAACAATCTTTTCTTGAATATTTTGGTCAATTAGAAAATTTTGACCATACTTCTTTTTCGCTCCTAGACCTCGGCTGGCAAGGATTGATTTAACTTCTTGTTTTGTCATCAAATCACCTTCACCAATTCATGTATCATATCGAAATTATATCCATAAATCATTAACTTAAATCGTAGTGTTTTGGCATTAGCTGTTCCTATGTTCAACTTATCACATAAACGTTGACGGAGAGCTTTTGAACCCACCGTTCCATGAAGCCCTAGTGCAAAGAGTTGAGATGAAGTAATCATACTTTGATGATTCAATTCAGATCCTTGTTGAATCACATTCTCTAAGGTTTCACGTGAAACATGTTCAACGCCAACTTTGTTTTTTTTGTTGTCTCTCGCATCCTTTAACGGAATATATACATCAACAGGATTCGAGAGCGCGTTTCTCAATGTTCGTCTGATTTTTTCTCCTGGTCCATCCGGATCTAAAACAAGGTGAATGTTATATTTCATTTCTAACTGGACCAGCTCATTAACAAATGTTTCAGAATAACCCAAGCCGTTCGTTATAAGGATAGGTGCGGATGTAATGGACTGCAAAAGCAACTTATCATTTTTACCCTCAACCACATATAGTGGAGGTTTGGTTTCACGTGAAACGTTCAACGACATCTTGAATGTACCCTTGGCCTTTCGTTGTTACGTAATAAACCGCTCCTAGCAATAAACTACCACCAACAACTAATTGATACGTCAGCAACTCTTGCCCCAACAAAATCGAAAATACAGCAGCAAAAAAAGCTTCGGTGGTAACAATAACACTGGTTCGACTTGCATTAGAATAACGATGTGCGAATGTTTGAATTGTAAATCCCCACGCTGTATTCAATACCCCTAGAATCACAAGAGGCCAAATATTATTAATCGAAATAATCGGGGTTGCTTCAAGTGGAATAAGAAGCATGGATACGGCCGCTGCAAATAGAAATTGAATTAACGTATAGTTCACTGTATCTATGGATTCTTTTTTTGATATTGTTGCGCTAAGTACAACATGAGCAGCCACCATAACAGCACATAAGAAGGTCAAAAAATCTCCGAGATTAATTACCCCAAAATCATTCACGTTTGCTGTTAAAATAACACCTCCTAGTAACGCAATCGCTGCGCCAATAAAAGCATGTTTATTTGGACGTTGTTTAGTTATAAACCAAATGATGAATGGCACCATGATGACCATCATTTGAGTAATCATTGCATTTTTACTAGGTGTGGTATAAACAATTCCAACCGTCTGAAATGCAAACCCCAAAAATAACAAGACACCTGTTGCTACTCCCCAGTAGATAGTTTGCTTGTTCATGAAACGAAGTCGCTTATAAAAGATTAAGACCAGGACAAAGCTGCCAATGAAAAAACGACCGCTCATGATGGTGAACGGTCCAAAACCATTTGTAATAAGAATCTGAGTTAATGGAAATCCCATCCCCCAAATCATTGTTGTAAACAAGAGAAGTAGCTCGAACTGTCTAGTTTTTTTCATAAATTATTGCTTGGCTAGCGGTAACGATCGCTGTCTTATATACATCTTCTTCACTACACCCACGGGATAAATCATTTACAGGGGCTTTCAAACCAGCCAAGAACGGTCCTACAGCTTCAAACCCTCCCCAACGTTGTGCAATCTTGTATCCAATGTTTCCGGCGTTTAAATCGGGAAATACGAACACATTTGCTTCACCCGCAACCTTAGATCCCGGAAATTTCTTTTGCCCTACACCTACGTCTACTGCTGCATCAAATTGCATTTCTCCATCGATCAATAGTTTAGGTGCTAGCTCTTTAGCAATTCTTGTCGCTTTCATCATCTTTTGTGTGCTTGGAGTATCCGCAGACCCTTTGGTTGAGAATGACAACATCGCCACTTTCGGCTCGATGTTATAGTTTTTGGCTATTGCCGCCATTTCAATCCCAAATGATGCTAACTCTTCTGCCGAGGGGTCAGGATTAATCGCACAGTCTCCCATTAGATAAATGTCACGATCACGAAGCATAATAAAGTACCCAAACGACTTTTCAATATTTGGTTTTGTTTTGATTAATTGTAATGCTGGGCGAATTGTATCCCCCGTTGATTGCGTTGCACCAGCAATTAATCCATGAGCTTTTCCATCATAAATAAGTGCTGTACCAAAAAAAGTCGGCTCTTGTAGGAGTTGATCTGTTTGTTCGGGTGTTAGTTTACCTTTTCGTCGTTCTAATACTTTTACCTTTAGCGCATCCATGGCCCCATATGTTTTGGGGGAAATGAAAACCAAACCCTTTGCGTCGGGGTAATCATTAAAATCTCCAATCATAATTGGAGTTATCAACCCTTCTTTGGCTAAACGCTTAGCCGCTTCACGAACTCGTATATCATGGGTTTCCGGAAAGATAATTTTAATGCCCTTCCCTTTAATATCCAGTTTCAATTTTTCGATTAACATTGCTACCTCTGCGGAAATATTTTTGCTGAATCGATATATTTCAATACATTATTTGTAATTAACCCTGTTGCTACGCCTGTAACAGCAGAAATGAATACCAATTGAGGAATAAACAAAATAGTTGCAAACGTGTTGTAGAAGAAGGTTACGGCAAAAATTTGACCAATCGCATGAAGCACTCCTCCAATAACACTAATTCCAACCATAGAGAACGTATTTTTAGTTAGTTTAATAAAAACATACATACCTAGGAAACTGAGTAACGTTCCACTAAATCCAATAATGAATGTTGAGAAAGATCCAAGGATCAGTCCAATAAGTAACGATTTTAAGAAAGCTAACGTAAACGAGTCATTGAATTGGAAATAAATAATGGACAAAATAACCGCTATATTTGCCAGACCAATCTTAGCTCCTGCAACCATGACTAAAAACACCGATAGTTGAGAATCGATAATTCCTAGCACCACACTTAGTGAGGTTAAAATTGCGAGAAATACTAGTTTTTTTGTGCCGTCCATATTGCCTCAAAAACATGATTATTATAACATAGGCCAAAGCCTTTGCTACAATGGGTCTATAAGGTGAAACCAATGGAAAACTGCATATTTTGTAAGATCATAAATCAAGAAATTCCTAGTTATAAAATATATGAAGACGAGCATGTATACGCCTTTTTAGATATTACTCAAGTAACCAAAGGACACACTCTTGTCATCCCCAAGGAACATCATGCTACTATATTTGAGCTACCGTCAGAAATAGCGGCGAATTTATATCGTGCAGTCCCGCATATATCTAACATGTTAAAAAAAACATTTTCACCGATCGGGCTAAACATAGTTAACAATAATAACGAACCATTACAATCCGTATTTCATTATCATATCCACTTGATTCCTCGTTATCACAACGATGGTTTCAACTTATCCTTTAAATCTAATTCCCCTTCTCAAGAAATATTATCGGAAGTTCATCAACAAATAATTAGAAAAGGGGCGTAAGCCCCTTTTTACTTGATTACATTTACTTTCATATAAGGAATTAACGCCTCAGGTACTTTAATCGTTCCGTCAGCTTGTTGATAATTTTCTAATATTGCAACCACGGTTCTGCCAACAGCAAGTCCAGAACCATTCAGCGTATGGACATATTCCGGTTTTGATTCTGGTGAAGATTTAAAACGAATGTTTGCTCGTCGTGCTTGGTATGTTTCTGCGTTTGAAATCGAGGCAATCTCTTTAAATTCATTATAAGATGGTAGCCACACTTCAATATCATACGTCTTAGCCATACTTGCCCCTAAATCACCCGTACATAACTCAATAACACGATAAGGCAATTCAAGTTTTTGCAAGATTTTTTCTGCATGAGCAAGCATTTGGTCGTGAATTTCATATCCTTGTTCTGGGGTAGCAAAAGTAATGAGTTCTACTTTATTAAACTGATGTAGTCGAATAATCCCACGTGTATCACGTCCGGCTGAACCTGCTTCTTTACGAAACGCTGTTGTAAACCCGACATATCGTAGTGGTAACTGACTACCTACAATAACTTCATCACGATGATAATTGATCGCCGGAACTTCGCATGTAGGATTTAAATAATAGTCACGATCTTCAACAACCAACTTAAATAAGTCTTCCTCAAATTTCGGTAATTGTCCGGTTGCTGTTAGGGATTCTTTGTTATTGATAAATGGTGGCATCAACTCGGTATACCCATGTTCTAATGCATGTGTGTCCATCATAAACTGAATCAATGCACGCTCAAGTCGAACGCCAAGGCCTTTGTAGGTTACAAAACGCGGTCCCGCAATCTTAACAGCTCGCTCGAAATCTAAGATATCAAGATTCTCTCCTAATTCCCAATGTGGTTTAGGATCAAACGAAAAACGAGTTGGTGATAAATATCGTTTTATCTCTTTGTTTTGTGATTCATCAATCCCAACGATAGCTCCAGGATAAGGTAAATTAGGCGTTTCTAACAATGCTTGATGGATTTTCTCTTGCCATTCTTCTACTTGTTCATCCAACGCCTTGATGCGATCGCCTAATCCTTCTACTTCCTTCATCATCTCGGATGCATCTTGTTGTGAACGTTTTAATTCTCCTATTTGTTTTGATCTTTCATTTCGTTTTGCTTTTAACTCTTCCACTTCTTGGAGCCCATCACGCATTTGTTGATCCCAGGCAACGACTTCGCGTAGGTATGAATAATCCTTTTGTCGAGCGGTTAATCTCTGAATCACACCCTCTACATCTTGGCGTAACAATTTAATATCTAACATATTGCCTCCTAATAAAAACGTCCTTACATACAAATGAAAGGACGAATAATCGCGGTGCCACCTTACTTCACACATATATTGTGTGCTCTTAATTGACGATAACGGGTCCACCGATAAAGTTTACTTTATCCTTCCAGGGTAGATTCTAGAATCATATGCTTTGTTTTCACCAACCACAAAGTCTCTGCATTCAAATAGATTCTATACTATTCCCTATCAACAGGTTATAGAAAGATTTTAGACTAACCGTTCTAAGAAATCAAACAGATTCCTGTCCAAAGTAGTTGCGCTCTAATATCAAACGAGCAATTCGATATCGGTCTCGAAGACGCTGTGTTGTTGAATCAACATAATTTGATAAGAATGGCGTATCAAACGTTTGGTCTCGAATAACAAATCGTTGCGTATACGAATCATAGTATCCCGCGTTAGAAACCCAACTGCCATCTACAAACCCAACAACATTTTGTCCTGGGGCAAATATGTTCGTTCCAACGTAGTTATTGTCTGGATCAAACCGAAAGAACGACATGATGGTAGGAATCACATCGATTGCACCCATCGTTTCATTCTCGGTTCGTTGTTCTCCATTACTCCATATGAACATGGGTACACGATAAAAGAAGAGGCGCCCAGGCGCAGATACTTCTAAATTAGTAATTCGGGGATTATGCCCGACCACCATGATAACGGTGTTATCTAAATACCCCTCGCGGTCCAAGGTTAAGTACACATCGAGAATGGCTTGATCAATTAAAGCCATCTCTGACAAATATAATAATTCATCCTCATCTCTCGCAATACTACGTAGCGATTCAACGATCGGTGTAGACCTGGGTGCGTGCGGATTATTTAAATGATAATACGCTAAGAACTGTCGTTCTGTTAGGACAATATCAAAGG
>CBFHOU010000021.1:0-10700 GCA_965657695.1 Bacillota bacterium
CGCTACGGGGATATTTCCAGTCCTTTACGAGACCGCTTTGGCGTTGTTGAAAAATTAGAATATTATACCGAAAACGAATTAACCGAAATTGCAAATCGAAGTGCGACGATTTTTGATGTTGTGATTGGACAAGACGCCGCCAAAGAACTCGCGATGCGTTCTCGGGGAACCCCGCGAATCGTCAACCGTTTATTAAAACGGGTCCGTGATTTTGCCTTAGTCAAAGGCAATGGCAAGGTGGACTTACCGATTACTACCTACGCCTTAGAACAACTTCACATTGATCCTACCGGCTTAGACCGAACAGATAAAGAGTATTTGGTGGGTATCATCGAGCGTTTTAATGGAGGCCCGGTCGGGGTCGAAGCCTTAGCTGCTTCGATTGGCGAGGAAGTCACCACCCTAGAAGATGTGTATGAACCATTTTTATTGATGCAAGGCTATGTTCAACGTACCCCTCGTGGACGAATCGCCACCGAAAAAGCATACCGACTTTTAAACATCGACCGAGGAACCTTGTTATGAGGCTAAGTGAATTTGATTATCACTTACCCCAGCATTTAATTGCGCAGCATCCGCTTAAAGACCGCTCTGCCTCAAGACTTCTTGTCGTGGACCGTCAAACCAGTGAGTTATCACATCACCATTTTTATGATATTACCGACTACTTAGAGCCCGGTGATTGTTTGGTCGTCAATGACACGAAGGTGTTACCTGCCCGATTAATCGGGATCAAAGAGGAGACGAACGCGAGCATTGAACTCTTATTACTTCATGAGATCAGTGGAAATAACTGGGAATGTTTAGCCAAGCCAGTTCGACGTTTACATGTTGGAACAGTCATTACGTTTGGCTCATTATTAACCGCTACCGTTACTGCGATTAAAGACCAAGGCATTGTCGAAGTGACCTTTACGTTTGAAGGTATTTTTTATGAAGTATTAGACCAACTGGGTGAAATGCCGCTTCCACCATATATTAAAGAGCGATTAGACGATCCGGACCGTTATCAAACCGTCTATGCCAACGCAATGGGAAGTGCTGCTGCCCCGACTGCTGGTCTACACTTCACACCAGAATTACTGACTGAGATTCGAACCAAGGGCATTCCCGTGGTCCAAATCACCCTACATGTTGGCTTAGGGACGTTTCGTCCTGTGAGTGTTGATGATGTGAGTGATCATCAAATGCATGAAGAATATTATGAAGTAAGTGAATCTGCTGCTTCACAAATCAAACAAGCCAAGCGCGTTATTGCGGTGGGAACCACGGTAGTTCGTACCTTAGAAACGATGATGAAACGTCACGGAAAGGTCCAAGCAACCTCGGGCTGGAGTGATTTGTTTATTACCCCTGGATTTAACTATCAAATCGTGGACCAACTAATTACCAACTTTCATTTGCCTAAATCAACCCTATTAATGCTGGTTTCGGCCTTTTCCAATAAAGAACTGATGATGAAGGCGTATCACGAAGCCATCGAAAATGAATACCGTTTCTTTTCGTTTGGTGATGCGATGTTGATTCGATGAATGCGTTTGATGTAACCAGTCCCGTCCAGCCGTTGATTGCAACATGGATTTGGCGAACCCTATTAACAAAAGAACTTCCTCAGGCGGATCATATTACGGTTCGTGTTTTTGGAGAGGTAAACGTTCATGGATTAGAGTCCTATTTAAATGAACGATTCTCAACATCTACATGGCTTGTTTATACCTATGAGGCGGATCAACCAGCGATTGAATTTCGATCGCCCCAAGTAAAATATCACTACGAAAAGTGCAATATCGAAAAAGCGACTGATACGATAGAGCTATACCATCCCGATCAATTACCGGAAGCGACACGTAAAGTGTGGCGTGATTGGTTTAAGGTGTTTGAACAAACCCCGTATTTGATGATGCTTCCCAATCAAGAAACCGCATCCTTACTATTACTGTGGGTATCGTTAGCCAAAGAGCAGTTTTTGTCACTCATCAAAGATGATTGGATTGATGCCTTTGTGAGTTCAGCTGAATTTGCTATGACAGCTGAATTCGAATGTCAAACAGAAGCAACACAAGCAGCCATGGTCGGAACTATATTTTTGGGTCGATTACTCAATCAACCAGAAAGAGTCCTTCTTGATAAAATGGCCGAAGCCCGTAATTTTTTTTCGAGTATCACCACGATTAATAAAGAAGTACTAAGACAGATTCACCAATGGGTGATTTATGATTACATTCAAGGTTAAAACGAAAGATTCGACCTCGTTTGCGCGCACCGGAGAACTGCAAACCCCGCATGGGACGATTCCCACACCGGTGTTTATGCCTGTCGGGACGCAAGCAACGGTTAAGACCTTAAGTAAAGACGATGTCGAACAGGTAAGTGAAGGTTTAATATTAGCCAACACGTATCATTTATGGTTGCAACCGGGCCATGAGATTGTCAAAGCTCAAGGCGGTGTTCATGGCTTTAGTCGATGGCCTCATGCGTTATTAACAGACTCGGGCGGCTATCAAGTCTTTAGCTTGCAAGACAATCGTAAGATTGTCGAAGAAGGCGTTCATTTTCGTCACCATAAAAGTGGAGAAGCGTTGTTTTTATCCCCTGAACTGGCGATTGAAATCCAAGAAGCCTTAGGGGCTGATATTATTATGAGCTTTGATGAGTGTCCGGACTTTCATGCGGATGATACCTATATGAAAGACAGTGTTGATCGAACATTGCGATGGGCAAAGCGCGGTAAAGATCACTTAACAAGCGACCAAGCATTGTTTGGCATTATTCAAGGTGGTGGAAACTTAGCTCTTCGTGAATATTGTTTAAATGAATTAGAAGCGATGGACTTTCCTGGATTATCGATCGGTGGGTTAAGTGTTGGGGAATCCAAAGAAGACATGCGTAGGGTACTGGATCATTTGGCCCCCTTATTACCCGAAGCCAAACCCCATTATTTAATGGGCGTTGGCGACCCAATTGATTTACTTGACGGCGTGCGTCGAGGCATCGATATGTTTGATTGTGTCTTACCCACCCGCTTAGCCCGTCATGGGACGGCATTAACCGCATCCGGTAAGGTCGTTATTAAAAACCAACAATACGAAGCAGACATCAATCCATTAGATAGTGATTGTGATTGTGATGTATGTAAAACGTATTCAAGGAGTTATTTACGTCACTTGTTTAAAGCCGGGGAACAACTGGGGCCTCGACTCGTCAGTTATCATAATTTATACTTTTTAAAACAATTGATGGCAGGAATTCGCCAATCAATTGATGAAAACAGGTTTGATGAGTTTGATCTTGCCTTTCGAAAGAAGTATGTCAATGAATAAAACGATTGGATTTGTAAGTGGAATTATTCTTGTTATCGTTATTATCATTTCGTTTGCCTTAAGCTTTGTTAGCCCTTTGCGGTTTATCGACCCGGTCTATAGCAATACACCGGTCACAAGCGAACTTCGAATGAGCCTTAAGTTAGACGAGCGTTATTTCTTACTCACCTCAGTCTTTTTCATGGAAGATGAGATACAGTCGCTTGATTATGTAGACAGTGTTTCGATTGAGCGTGAATGGCCAAACCGAATGCGCATCGATCTGGAAGCAAATATTCCAGTGGCATGTAGTGAGACGATTTTATTTTATGTCGATAACAACCTTCCTCGAACGGCTACTAACGATCGACTATGTCAAACGGCTGCAGTTAATCTTGGGGACGATCTATCAGCAGAACTACGAACCCAGCTACGATCATTAGATTTGTTGCTGCTGCAACAAATAACAACCATTACCGAGTTGCCAGATTCCATAATTGTTTCTATTGCTGATATAGAAGTTACATTATATCCAGCTCAATTGGATAAACTGGCACTCATCGTGAATCAGGAAATTTCAAGTAATAACATCGATATACGTGCGAATTATGCATGATAAATTGTAATTGTATAGAATCTAACTTATAATTAAGTTTGAAGTCTCAAATAAGGGGGCAAACAACGTGTTCATGAATGATAGCGAATTCAGTTCCGGTCCAGTACTAAAAGTGATTGGTGTTGGTGGGGGAGGCGGTAATGCCGTCAACCGCATGATTGAAAATGGTGTCCAAGGGGTCGATTTTATTACGGCCAATACGGATGCTCAAGTCTTACGCCTTTCAAAAGCCGATACGAGAATTCAGTTAGGAAAACGTCTTACCAAAGGGTTAGGCGCTGGAGCTGATCCAGATGTCGGAGAAGCAGCAGCCGAAGAATCACGTGAAGAACTTCGTGAACTCTTTGATGGCACCGACATGTTGTTTATTACAGCTGGCATGGGGGGTGGTACCGGAACCGGTGCAGCACCTGTAATCGCTGAACTTGCTCAAGAAATGGGCATATTAACGGTGGCGATTGTCACAAAACCTTTCACCTTTGAAGGGGAAAAACGAACCCTTGCAGCCGAAGAAGGACTTCGTAAACTCAAACCTCATTGCGATACATTTATTGTGATTGAAAATGATCGATTACTCTATGCATTAGACCGTAATATTAATATGTTAGAAGCTTATCGTGAAGCGGACAAAGTTCTACGTCAAGGGGTTCAAGGGATCGCTGAGATGATTGCCGTACCAGGACTTATTAACGTCGACTTTGCCGATATTCGTACGGTGATGAAGCAAAAAGGAACGGCTTTAATGGGAATCGGGATTGCAACCGGTGATTCACGAGCTGTGGAAGCCGTGCGTCGTGCGATCCATTCACCACTATTGGAACAATCCATCAATGGAGCAACCGATGCGGTTGTCAACTTCACGAGTGATTTTGAAATTACCCTAGAAGAAGTGAACGAAGCGATTGCTGAAATTCATAACAACTCGGTGACAGACATTAACGTGATTTTTGGTTCAGCTATTAACCCTGAACTTGATAACGAAGTGATTGTCACGATTATTGCAACGGGCTTCAAAGAAACGCCAAGTGGACGTGTTCAAGTAGAAGATGTCGATGACGTGACCTTAGACTTTTCTAACGATGAGGAAGAGAAAAAGGCGGAAGCCAATATTCCTGAATGGTTAAAGAAAAAATTTAAATAAAAAGCCATACGGCTTTTTTCACTTGTATGATAGAAAAAAAACAACGACCTGTATATGAACGAGTAGCTTATGAAATCGCTGTTCAGATTAAAACGGGAAAATATCAAGAACAAGATAGGATCAAAGGTCGGTCGCTAGCCTCGACCTCTTTTAACGTATCAACAGAAACGATGCGTAAAGCGTTAAATCTTCTTCAAGATTATGGCGTACTCGCCATCAAGGAACAATCGGGCGCCGTCGTGACCAGCCGTTCAAATGCGATTGCCTTCTTAGAAGCGGTGAAAGACGAAACGGCGATGAAGAATGCGTTTCAGAGTATTAAAGAACTCCTTGATGAATCCAGCGAAATGAATCAGCGCTTACGCAAAGAGCTGATAAAGATGGAAAAAAAGTATGACATAAATCATGCTTCCACGCCGATTCAAACATTTGACTATACCTTACCGAGTTCTCACTTCTTAGTTGGAACAAGTTTGCAAAGTGCCTCGTTTTATGAAACGTTTGGAGTGACGATTTATGGCATTGTTGGTCATACAACGATAAGTTCTCCGTCCAATGAATACATCTTCCAAGCCGGTGACATTCTGTATTTTAGCGGTGATGATTACCGTAAATCGGCATTAATGAAGTATCTGAAATCATAATAGTAACTAAATAAAACCCTACCAAGAGTAGGGTTTTTGAGTGCGTCTAAAATATAAACTGACAATTTTATGGTATACTGTAAATTGTAAGTTTAAAAAGGAGGAAACAAAATGAAAAAACTTTTAACACTATTAACAGTTGTGTTCTCACTCTTCATGGTCTCAGCGTGTGAAACAGAAGATACGATTATCGTTGCACAAGCAGACTGGGAATCGATTGAGTTCCATAATGCTGTTGTAGCAATCTTAATTGAAGAAGGATACGGAGTGGCAGTGGAAACGGTGCCTGCCGATACAGCAGTCATGGTTGCTTCACTACGTACAAGTGATATTAACTTATCGATGGAAGTCTGGAGTGACAATATCCCAACCTATCAAGATGAATTAGATAGTGGTGATTTAGTTGAGTTATCGGTCAACTTTGACGATAACATGCAAGGACTCTATATTCCTGCGTATCTAGCGGAACAATATCCGGGTCTACGCACCGTTGAAGACTTGAAAGATTATGCAGAGTTATTCCCGAACCCAGAAGGTGGCGATAAAGGAATCATTTACGGCGGACCAGAAGGTTGGGCTGCAACTGCGTTCTTAAACAAAAAGATGGAAGCTTATGGATTAGGTGAATTCTTTGAATTTAAGACCATTGATTCAAGTGCTACCTTAAATGCAACCCTAGCAGGAGCCTATGCCAATGAGGAACCGTGGGTTGGCTACAACTGGGAACCAACATGGGCATTAGGATTGTTTGATCTAGTTCTACTAGAAGATAGTCCTTATAGTGAAGCTGATTTCGAACAAGGAATTGGTGCATTCCCTACCGTTAGAGTTACTGTTGCAGTGGATAAGACCTTTGAAGGAAACTATCCAGAGATTGCTGCATTCTTAGCAAATTACACAACATCCAGTGAGATTACCTCAGCTGCGTTAGCGTACATGCAAGAAAATGAAGTGGAAGCCGATGCGGCTGCACGATGGTTCTTGGATAACTATGAATCCTTATGGACTTCATGGGTACCAAGTGATGTCGCAGACAGCGTCAAACAAGCACTACAAGGATAAATTAGGGACGCAATCTGAGGATTGCGTTTCTTTATGAGAGGAAACCATAATGTTTGATTTTCCAGAAGCATTAGAATTTAGTATTACCGCACCAATTGATGCCGGTGTTCAGTGGATGCTGCAAAACTTATCCTTTATCTTTGATGCAATTACGGCCGTGATTGTGGCAATGTTTAATGTTGTGCAAGCAGGACTACTGTTTGTCCCTTGGTTTGTTTATGTAGCGCTAGTTTTATATTTAGGAACGAAGTTTCATGGGTATAAAACAGGGATTACCCTAGCGGTCATGTTGACCTTAATTGGGGTCTTTGGATTATGGGAAAGTATGATTTACACCCTAGTCGTTGTCATCATCAGTGTCATCGTTAGTTTACTCATTGGACTTCCTTTAGGGATCCTCATGGCAAAAAGTGAACGCGGTGAACGGGTGATGAAACCAATCCTCGATGCCATGCAAACCATGCCGAGCTTTGTCTATTTAATTCCGGCTGTTATGTTATTTGGCTTAGGCCGTGTTCCAGCGGTATTTGCGACAACCATTTATGCCGTACCTCCACTAATTCGGTTAACCTATTTAGGGATAACCGGGGTGGAAAAAGAAGTCATTGAAGCGGGGAAAGCCTTTGGGTCGACCTCGAGGCAAATGCTATTCAAAATAGAACTTCCTCAGGCATTACCGACGATAATGACCGGCGTCAATCAAACGACCATGATGGCCATGGCCATGGTGGTTATTTCAAGTATGATTGGTGCCGAAGGCATTGGTTCTGAAGTCTTACTTGCGATTCGCCGTCTTGAAGTCGGACGCGGTTTTCAAGCGGGGTTTGCGATTGTCTTTTTAGCGATAATCCTAGACCGCTTGATGCAAGGAGTCGTGACGTCCTTACAAGGAGTCACGGATCATGCCTAAAATTCATTTAAAAGACGTCGAGATGATCTTTGGCAAATCTGCCCAAGTTAAACAAGCCCAGGCCTTAAAAGCTCAAGAAGTCAGCAATACTGAGATCCGCTCACAAACCGGAGCGACTGTCGGCGTTCGTCATGTTGATATTGAAATTGAAGAAGGTGAACTCTTTGTGATTGTGGGGTTATCGGGTTCGGGAAAGTCAACGCTCATTCGTTGTCTGAACCGGCTTAATGAGCCCACTTCGGGAGAAGTCATCATCGATGGGGACAATATCATGGATTATAATGACGAGCAGTTGATGCAGCTACGTCGCCACAAAGTATCTATGGTCTTTCAAAGCTTTGCATTATTATCCCATCGGACCATTGAAGATAATGTCGTATATGGACTTGAAGTCCAAGATATTCCCGAAGAAGAACGCTATGCCCGCGGTCAAGAAGCCATTGAAGCGGTAGGCCTTAAAGGGTGGGAGCAAAGCTTTCCCAGCCAGCTATCAGGCGGGATGCGTCAACGGGTTGGACTCGCAAGAGCCTTGGCAAATCAACCGGAAATTTTACTTATGGATGAACCGTACTCAGCGCTTGATCCCTTAATTCGCCGGGATATGCAAGATGAGTTATTAGGACTGGAAGATTATATTTCCAAAACGATTGTCTTCATTACCCACGATATGAATGAAGCCTTTAAACTTGGAGATCGTATTGCCTTATTGAAAGATGGAGAAGTTGTCCAATTAGGCGACCCCAATAGTTTTTTTGATAATCCGGCAAATGAATATGTCGAAGATTTCATTAAAGATGTCGATAAGACTAGGGTCCTAACCGCAGCGCAAGTGATGCGCAAGGTAAAATACAAAGTAGCAACAGACATTGATCTTGACGAATTAAAAGAGTATTTTACACAGAATGATTTATCCTTCGTGTATGTGGTCGATGAGAAGGATATGTTACAAGGATATTACTTAGCGGAAGAAGTAGCGAAAGCCAAAAATACGAAAAATCTAATCAACCCTGTCTCAAAGAAATTCCTTCGTCGTAATTTTGTGAAAGACATTATCGCAATGGTGGATGAATCAGATATTGATATTCCTATTGTTGATGCCACAGGACGATTACGTGGACTGATTAATGGGTCCGACATTTTAAAACTAATGAAATAAGAGCCTATGAATAGGCTTTTTTCATATTGCTATGGTCTAAGGAGTCTTTTGCTATAATAAGTCATGGTAAATAAGGCCTTTATTGACGAGTTTACAACTACACATCCCGACGTAACCGTCATTGCCGTGACCAAATATACGGACATCTCGGGGGTCCAAGCCTTCGTTGAAGCAGGGATGACGCATTTTGGGGAAAACCGTGCTGCTGCACTGATCTCAAAGCAACCCCACTATCCGGAACTAACATGGCATTTTATCGGTCATTTACAAACCAATAAAGTCAAACAAGTACTTCCATTTATTAATGTACTACATTCCTTGGACCGACTAAGCTTAGCTGAGGAAATTGAAAAACGATCTACTCGGGTTCTTGACTGCTTCATTCAAGTAAAAACGACCCAGGATGATAAGTATGGGTGTGCACTAAGTGAAGTCGATGGCTTCATTATTAAAGTACAAACCATGTCACATATTAATATTATTGGTTTCATGACCATGGCAGCGCTAGATGCGAGCGAAGAAGACATCAAAGAATCATTTCGAATTGTGAAATCACTACAAGATCAATATGGATTTTCATCTTTAAGTATCGGTATGAGTAATGATTATAAAATCGCCATCTCGATGGGGTCAACCCATGTGAGATTAGGGCGTATTCTATATGAAGGAGATGTTCATGAGTCTGTTTAAAAAATTAATGGGGTATCCAGCGGACGATGTGTCCAAGCCGCATAACTACAACCAGAAAAAAGAAGTCAGCATGCAGCGAGACTTGATTGAGTTTGTGAAAATTACCAGTTCGGAGCAAGCCGTTGGCCTTGCCGATCAACTCCTTGATCACACCCCGTTAGTCGTGAACTTTGAAGAACTCGGGGTTGGTGAAAGCAATCAAATGATTGCCTTCTTATCTGGGGTAGTCTATTCCATAGGGGGTACGAACCTACAGCTTCGTGCCAAAGTCTTTTTGTTTACCGCGGATGATAATTTATCCGATGGAACAATCATGGAATTTTTCCAGGAATATAAGGAAGAGTAATGGATTTACTCTTAGATATAATTCGATTGGTGTTAAACGGTTATTACATCATCCTTATTTTTTATGTCATTTTAAGTTGGTTTCCTAGTGCAAGACAATCCAGCTCCTATTATTATCTTGCGACGCTGGTTGAACCCTATTTATCACGTTTTCGTCAAGTGATTCCCCCGATTGGTGGAATAGATTTTTCCCCAATCTTAGCGTTCTTATTATTAAGCTTTGCAATTCGAATGATTCCCTAATGAAAAATAACGAACTCTTACATTTTAGTAAACAAGTGCAACGCTATCCCGAGTCCTTTCGGACTCGGTTTTTAACGCTGGCTGAACAACAAGTCGTTTCTCAAGCTCGCCCTGAGGCTCGCTTTGAGGGCGGCTATGAAGGTGCAGAATTAAAACGAGCCCTCACCAAAGAGGATGCCGAGATTGTGACTGTAGAAATCTCAGTGGTTCAAACGAGTAAAACCATTGAGCATCGGCATGTAATGGGAAGCCTACTTGCCTTAGGATTAGAGCGGGAAACGTTTGGCGATATTATCATGGGCGAGCCGATAATTACCTTTGTGGTGGCGGAGTTAGCCGACTTTGTGATTACCAACTTACAAATCTCCGGTCAACCGACATCCATCAAACGCTCCACGACCCCGGTGGTCCATACCTCAAAACTTGAAGAAAAGACTGTTATTATCACGAGTGCACGAGTTGATAATTTTATTGCCAGTATATATAATGTTGCTAGAAGTCAGGCCCAAGAACTGATTACCCGAGGATATGTTCGAGTAAACGGTGTGGAAATGACTACGCAGACCAAGTTGTTACAAGAAGGTGACATTTTGA
>CBFHOU010000022.1:0-10411 GCA_965657695.1 Bacillota bacterium
CTAGCAACATTAGCTCGTAAGGACATGTCAGCTCGTAACAATGCTGAAAAGACGCTGTTAAAGTTTAAACAAGTCTTAAATAACATCATTTATAAAAATAGTACGTTTGCTTTTAGTACCAATGAAATACAAGCGATTCATGCTGTCGTCTTTGAACATATCGCTAACACCAAATTCGCCCGAACTGAATCGAAGTCCAAATTAATTAGTCAACGGGTCGTTAATAAGCGTTTAGAGCTCGATGAAGTGCTAGATCAAATTGAGCCGATATACCGAAGTAATCGTTATGAACGATTGATCCTAGTACTATTGTTATTTGTCGATTTTTATAACATTAAAGCCTTTCAAGAAATGAATGAATATACAGCGTTATTACTGCTGCATTTGCTCCTTTTAAAGGCCGGATTTGATAATTTTAAATATGTATCCTTTTATGGCTATGTCAATGAACACCTGGATGAGTATAAGAAGGCGATCATTGCTGCAAGTTTTAGCTATGAAGAAGGACTCTCGCAACCACTGCCGATCATTCGATTCTTCTTAAAAGCCTTAGTAGAGACCAGTAAAGAAGTCGCTCAATTAGTTAAAAACCACGAGTATGACCAACAATTAAACAAATCATATTCCCTTGAGAACACGATCTTTAAACTTCCTCAAGTCTTCCAAAAGGAAGATTTACGCCGAATTCATCCCGGTGTCAGTGATTCAACGATTAACCGGACCTTAGTTCGATTACGTGAAGAAGGAGTCGTTCGACCCCTTGGAAAAGGTCGAAGTGCAAAATGGATGCGTATCCAGAACAAGGACAAGTTCGATGTCGAACAACAAATCACCTTAGATATGCTTATCGATGAGTAGAACGGGAACCCCCGTTCTTTTTCTTTGACACACGCCCAGCTTGCGAGGGAAGAAAAAGGAAAAATTAATTACACTCATCGATATCCGTTTGAATATATTTACTCATCAGAAGAACCTGTAAACTTCTTACTAATCAAACTCATAAACCCCCTACCTATCATTTGGTAATAAAAAGAGGGGGTTTTAACTAACCCCCTTTAACTTCCGATAATATATATTATGTTAAATAGACATATGTTTAATACTGTTGCGAAATAAGCGGCCTAGTGTGGAGATGTTGGTAAGTCATTTGCTGCTTATTCTTTTTCATGTAGTATATCCTATTTTTGAATAATCTTACTCGATGTCGTTCAATATTTTTATCAATTCTAGGATGCGCTCTAATTTCAATCGAGAAATCTTCTCGTGAGGATTTATCCATCTCAATTGAAAAGTGAAAATCCCCTAAAAAGGGGATTTATTTAATTTAGGATAAGTTGGAGTTCTTCCCAAGGGCTAGAAATAAATTGGTTTGGATCCGGATTTGATAAAAATTGGAGCATCTTCGTTTCCAGCATTTGATTTAAGTACACTCCATCTAGACTTCCTGTAACGCCTAAGAATGGGGTCAATGGCGAAAACATATAAACCATCGAGAAGTCATAGTGCGTTGTTCCTTGAATTTGATATAGCGTGGATTGGCTCGATTTTTCAATTAATGGGATTAAATAACCATTATTCTCACCAGTTTGCCATGCTTCACTACGGATATATAAGACGGGAATGTCTAATCCTTCATCTAACTCTTCCTGAAGAATGGGTTCTACCCATGCATCGTAGCCAATAACACGATCAATTCGATCATCATCCATCGCTGCTTTAACTGCAGCTCCGCCGCCGGTGGAATGACCGAGAGCAGAGATATCTTCAAGGTTGAATTTTCCCTGAAAGAAGCCATTTTCTTCGTTCATTTCAATAATAAAATCTAGACTAAATATAATATCTGCAGCGTATGTTTCGACAAGCTTATTAGCGAATTCGAGATAGTTTTGCGTTTCCGCACGACGAGGTAAGGCCTCACGATTTAAGTATTCAATATCGGTTTCACTAAAGCGAGTTGCGAGTGAACCATAAGTATGTTCAATGCCAATGACTATATAGCCTTGCGATGCGAGTTCTTCTGCAAAATCGGTGTGTAAAGTTCGTAAACTACTCCAACCATGCGATATGACAACAACGGGATAACTTGATTGATTCAAGGAGATGGGTGCATTACGATACGAACTTGAAGGGTACGTTGCGATGTGGTCTAAGATAAATGCAGGGAGTCCCCAATCAGTGGTTAATGCTCGCTTTACTTCAACTCCATCTTCGATCCAACGGGCTTGTTCATAGCCATCAATCGTCTCAGAGGGATACCATAATTGAATCTTAAAGCGGCGATATTCCGCCTCAGCATCATAAAGTTCTTCTCGGTCTACATCGTCCAAGATAAAGGATTGAGTCCCAATGAGATAATCTCCTCCCGGTTCCGGCATCGGATACACAGGAAACACCCAAAGTAGCACGAGTGTAATACTCGATAACACGCCAATGACACTCGACTGCAGGATGATTCGTTTAGGGGCTGATTGTAAGACAACGACAATCGTCACACCAATACTTAGATACAGCGGAATCAATTGCCAACGAGGAAGCCCAGTAAAAATATGGACGATAACAACCAATAGTAAACCAGCAATTACCGCTTTATCTGGCCATGTTGTTCGTCTTTTTATAATGAGTGCAGCCACAATGGCAAAGAGCAAAATAATATCAAACATAAGTATCTCTCTTGGTTCCATCACTAATATTGTCACCAATGACGATACGGCAATTAGTATAGATCATTCTAACTCCTTGTGAACCGATAAGGCTGCTCCGACAATTCCGGCATTGTTACCTAGGGTTGCTAATTGAAAGGTCAGCGCACGTGCACTGTCCGTTTTGGCTTGGGCTAGATAGGCTTTGTGAGCTTGGTCTAACAAATATTCTCCGGCCTTAGCGACCCCACCACCGAGTATGACAACACTGGGATTTGTGATCACATTAATCGTGTGGATGGCTTTGGCTAGGTAATGCGCCCATTCTTCAATGACTTGAATTGCAAACGCATCTCCAGCTTTCGCATAATTAAAAATTTGGCGAACATTGGATGTCTTTTTGACTTTCGTCTCTTTGGGTTTTTTCATGAGATTAGCTAAATTACGGATTCCTGTTGCCGAGGTCAACGTTTCGGCACAATCAACTTTGCCGCAACCGCATTGGAGTTGATAAGGGCTTCCCATTGGGAAATGACCGATTTCACCGGCCAACCCAACCGCGCCTTCTACCAGTTGATAATTCGAAATGATCCCTCCACCTAGACCGGTCCCTATCGTCATCATAAGACCGTCTTTTACAGATTCGTTAAGCTGCGATAGTTCCCCTAACGCTGCGGCATTGGCATCGTTTAATAATTTAATCGCAACTCCAGGAAAGGCCGCTTGAAAACCGCCGAACACATCGCTTGATTCAAAGCGTATATTGGGAAAATAGTCGACGGTATTTTGATACACCGGTCCTGGTAAGGTAATCCCAATCCCTGAAATATCCGAAAATACCAACGAAGTTTTGGCTAACAATTTATCCACAGCCGTGCGGGTTGAAGTGATAATTTTACCATTGACGGTCGCCTGACTGATTGTGGTAATCAAAGTTCCTTGTTGGACTAAACCTGCTTTGATACTGGTTCCACCAATATCAATCCCAATTACATTCATCGTTTATTCCTTCTTTTTCGCACGCGGATGTGCATTTTGAAATGTTTGTTTTAAGCGGTCATTCGAGGTATGGGTATAGATCTGAGTTGTCGCGATGTCTTCATGGCCTAACAAAGCTTGAACATAGCGCAAATCAACGCCGGAGTTTAATAAATGGGAGGCAAAAGAATGCCTCATTTGATGCGGATGCATGCTTTCTAGTCCTGGAATCAAACCACTGATGCCTTGCAAGAATTGCCAGACACGCTGACGAGTTAAGACCTTGCCGTTGCGGTTTAAGAATAAGTGGTTCGTTTGGTCTTTGACAAGGTGGACTCGAACATCAGTAATATAATGACGTAAGCTTGCAATGGCTACATCATGAAGGGGTACGATTCGTTCTTTGTTGCCTTTTCCGGTCACATGGATAAACCCTTCGTTCAAATGAACATCTGGTAACGTCAACGACACACATTCACTAATTCGAATCCCCGTCGCATATAACAGCTCTAAAATCGCCGCATTACGTTGTTGTAAGAGTGTATCGCTGGGAATGCTATCAATGATGGCCGCCACCGCTTCTTCACTAAACGTTGAGGGGAGGCGTTTTGCCTTTTTCGGTCCTTCGATCTCACTGGCGACATTGTCTTTGATCACATGTTCTAAGACCAAATACTGATGAAACCCTTTAATCGCCGATAGTTTACGGGCAATGGTTGAACTTTTTAGACGTTTGCGTTGTTCATTACGAACAAAGCGCTCAACATGGTCCTTTTTGATTTGATCTGGAGAAGTAATCGTATAGGTTTGGGCTAAATATGCCAAGTACTGATTGATGTCTTTGACATACGCTGAAATCGTATGCGCACTAAACCCTCGTTCCACCCGCAAATAATAGGTATAGGTTTGCACATACGCTTTCATAATAACTCCAATAAAACATTGGTGTTTAGCATCATCCCTTTATCAGTGGGTTTAATTCGGGACCCGTCCTGAATGAGGTAGCCCTCTTCCACGAGTTTAATTATATTATACCGTGTGCTGAAGGTCTCATTTGTGCGATCTTCATACTCACCTAAATCGATCCCTTGAGCCGTGCGTAACCCCACCAATACAATTTCTTCGGGTAGGTTGCGGGCTTCTTCATATCGCACTGGTTCTTTTGAGGTGATATAACGTTCGATATCTTTGGTAATACGATAACGCATGCTTGCCGTTGTTCCGGTTGCACCTAAACCAATGGCTGCCACATCATCCGCTTGCCAGTAGTGCATGTTGTGATAGCTGATGTCGCTTTTGGTATAGTTCGAGACTTCGTACTGCATAAACCCTGCTTGTTTCATGTGATCCATGATCCATGACATCATCTCATCATCTTGATCGTTGGGCTGATAGTCACCTTTGAGATACTTTGTGTAATGCATTGTATTGGGTTCTAAAATTAACGAATACCAACTGATATGATCGAGGTCTTGAATCTCATTAAAATCGCGTTTAACGTCGTCTAGTGTTTGATCCGGAAGATTATAGATTAGATCAATACTTAAGCGAAATGGACGCTTTTTAATCAAGGAGATGGCATGACGAGCCACATCCGCACTGTGGGTTCGTCCGAGTTCTTTTAAAATCGCATCATCAAACGTTTGAACACCTAAACTAATGCGGTTTATCGGTGTTGTTTCTAATGCATCTAACAATTGATTGGAGATATGATCCGGATTGGCTTCCAAGGTCACCTCTTTGACCTTGGGTAACAATTGTAAAAAAGGAATTAGTTGATCCAACGACACACTCGTGGGCGTTCCCCCACCAATGTAAATGGTATCAATATCGGTAAAGTCAATCGTTTCAAGGTCGTGAGTTAGTTTCTCCATATACCGTTGTTTGGTGTTATTGCTGCGGACCATTTTAACAAAATCGCAGTACGCACAAATCGCATCACAAAAGGGAATATGTATATATAACCCTCTAGTCCTCATCAATACTTAAGACGGCCATGAACGCTTCTTGTGGGACGTCAACACTGCCCACAGACTTCATCCGCTTCTTCCCTTCTTTTTGTTTTTCTAAGAGTTTCTTCTTACGCGTAATATCGCCACCATAACATTTCGCTAAGACGTTTTTACGCATTGCTTTAATATTGGTTCGGGCAATGATTTTAGTCCCAATTGCAGCCTGAACCGGCACTTCAAACATTTGTTGGGGGATGACTTCTTTAAGTTTCACGGTAATCGCTGCCCCTCGTTTGTAGGCAAAATCCTTATGCACAATCGTCGACAACGCATCAACAATCTCCCCATTCAGTAAAATATCCATTTTAACCAACGGAGCTTGGGCGTAGCCTTTGAGTTCATAGTCAAAGCTGGCGTAGCCTTTGGTGGAGGACTTTAACTTGTCAAAGAAATCAAAAATAATTTCGGATAGTGGTAAATCATAGTGGATTTGTACACGGTTCGCATCCAAATAACTCATATCACGAAACGTTCCTCGTTTCGCTTGGCATAACTCCATAATTGCCCCAACCGTATCATTCGGAGTAAAAATGGTTGTTAACACCATGGGTTCTTCGATGTATTTCACTTGGTTGGAAGGTGGAAGCTGAGATGGGTTTTCGATTGATATCATCGAACCATCACTTAAGTACACATGGTAAATAACACTGGGTGCAGTTGTGATAATATCGAGTTTAAATTCTCGCTCTAAGCGTTCTTGGACAATTTCCATATGGAGTAAGCCTAAGAAACCCACACGAAAGCCAAAGCCTAACGCTTGGGAAGTTTCGGGTTCATATACCAAGGCAGCATCGTTGAGTTGTAGTTTTTCCAACGCATCGCGAACATCCTCAAAACGGCCCGCATCTGTGGGAAATAATCCACAGTACACCATTGGTTTCATTTCACGGTACCCTGGTAATTTGGTGGAACGACGTTTTGCATGAGTAATCGTATCCCCAACACGAACATTTTTTATGCTGCGAATGGCTGCAGTAATATAACCAACATCGCCCGGGCCTAACATATCCCGTTTCGTTTCTTTGGGCGTATGCGTTCCTACTTCAACCACTTCAAACACAGCTCCGGTGGCCATCATGACAATTTCATCGCCTTTTTTGATCGTCCCCTCCATGACACGAATTTGGGGGATCACACCACGATAGGTATCAAAATAGGAATCAAAAATTAGCGCTTGTAACGGCGCGTTTTCATCTCCTTCTGGTGCTGGGATTCGCTCAATAATTTGAGTTAGTACTGCTTCTACATTAATCCCGTTACGGGCACTGATTAATGGGATATCTTCAGCCGGAATACCCATGAGTTCTTCAATTTCCTCGATGACACGTTCAGGTTCCGCCGCTGGTAAATCAATTTTATTAATAATCGGAACGATTTCTAAATTATTGTCTAAGGCTAAGAATAGATTGGCCACGGTTTGGGCTTCGACGCCTTGAGCAGCATCCACAACGAGTAATGCCCCCTCACAAGCGGCTAAGCTGCGGGAGACTTCATAGGCAAAGTCGACATGGCCGGGCGTATCAATCAAATGAAAAATATAATCTTCGCCTTGATACGAATAGGTTAGTTCGACGGCATTTAATTTAATCGTAATGCCTCGTTCTTGCTCCAAGTCCATGTTATCCAGATACTGCTTTTTCATGTCTCTAGCGGTCACCGCATTGGTGAGTTCTAAGATGCGGTCCGCCAAGGTGGATTTTCCATGGTCAATATGGGCGATAATCGAGAAGTTACGAATTCGTTGTTGTCGTTTAAGTGCCATACAATCCTCTGTAGTATATTACCTTATTTTCGCTAACTTTACACGTTCAAGCGTGTCGTGAGGTAAAAAAAATAAGAACGATTTGTTCTTACTTTTTCGCACACGATAAGCCATGTTCTGTACCTTACGGTGGTAATCATTTATCTGTCTTTCGACCTCAAGACGCATTCGATTCTGTGTCTTAAGTGCCCCTACCAAATTTGGGTTTCTAGCTTGTGGGGTTTACCCGTTCCACCCTTTGGTTTCCCAAAGGTTCGTCGCTGTGGCACTTTCAGAGGATCATCATAGTTTCCCGTAGATGAGGACCTCGCCGTCACCGATTGCTCGGTGCCTAAGGTTATGGTTTCCCTTAGCACAATCACTCCAAGCATTACAGCTTGGGCTAGCATGGACTTTCCTAACGTTGCCGCTCGATTACCTGCGTGCTCTATTATGTTATAGAAATGTAAACCTCAAGTCAACGTTTGACTTGTGCTTCACTCGTAAATCCAATCAAGCGGTCAGCTAAGACCTTGGCGTCTTCGGCATCATGAGTCACCATAATCGTAGTTACGCCATAAAGTTTAATGATCCAACGCAACTCCTTACGGATTTGTTGTTTTAAATCGGCATCAAGATTACTAAAGGGTTCATCGAGTAAGAGTAACTTCGGATTTGGAGCTATGGCACGCGCTAACGCGACGCGCTGTTGCTGTCCGCCAGATAATTCATACGGATAGCGGTCTTCATACCCGGTTAAGCCAATGAGTTTAAGCATTTGAGTCACGATGCCTCGGGCATCGTTGGTTTTTCCTTTGAGTCCAAACGCAATGTTTTGGTACACCGTCATATGCGGAAATAACGCGTAGTCTTGAAACACCATGCCAATCGCACGGTCTTCCGGACTCACATTAATCTTCGGACCAAACACTATCGTGTCCCCTACAATAATCGACCCCGTTGACGGGGTTTCTAGACCTGTGATGAGTCGTAGTAAAGTTGTTTTCCCACTCCCCGAAAGGCCTTGGATAGCAACAATTTCTCCTTGCTTCACAGCTAACGAGAAGTCTTCAATTAAGGGTTGGTCTTGATGATAACGAAAGGATAATCCTTTGATGTTAACGTCCATAGCGTACTCCCTTGGGGTTCATCACCATATAAATAATACCACTCGAAACAAGAATCATGACGAGCGCTGCAATCGCCCCCATCGCGACTTGTTCTTCGGCAGCATATCGGTAGGTTAAGGTTGCTAGCGTATTGAAGTTAAACGGTCGTAGGACCAGAGTTAATGGCAACTCTTTGATGATATCAATCACCACCAAAATAAAGGCGCTAGTAATCCCCGGTAGAATCATAGGTACATCCACGGTC
The DNA here is from genome assembly GCA_965657695.1 of Bacillota bacterium. Taxonomy (GTDB): domain Bacteria; phylum Bacillota_I; class Bacilli_A; order MAG-NZ; family MAG-NZ; genus M30B81. The sequence goes on from CBFHOU010000022.1 coordinate 8,745, forward strand.
CATAGTGTATTAAGTTTTCCGCGACCGAGCACATAGGCTGCATTGGTAAAATTCGTCCCCACCTTTTGATAGGCTGATTCAATCGAGTTATAGGCAATGGCTAAGAAACGGACAATATACGCTGACAGCAACATAATCAATGAACTCGAAAATAAAATTCCGGAAATGTTTGGACTGATCTGTGATGTGACGAGCGAGACCCCATCATCCAGAGTGGCGAAAAACAATAAGACCACCACGGCGACGACGGCCCCTGGAATCGAATACCCAAACATACTAATTCGTAACAATAAGGTATTCATAATCGAAGCTTTCCCGCGACCCATGTTCGCTAAGAAAATACTAATTACAATGATTGATAACGCTGCAACCACGGCAACAAACAAGGTACTACCAATCGCCGAGAGTAAATTAGTATTAATACTTCGTTGATAGGTCTGAAGGGCCCAAACCCCTAATTGAACTAACGGGATTCCAAAACCAAACAATAAGATGCTTCCGAGGTAACTGACTACTCCAAAAGTTTGATTTTTTGTTAACTCCAAGCGGACCAGTTGACGGGCTTTGGTGGTTGCATACGAGAAGCGACGTTTATTACTAAATAAGCGTTCGCTCCCTAGGACCAAGACCACCACAAGGAGTAACCAAAAGGAAAATCGCAACGCCGTTTCGATTTGGCGAAAGCGAAACCAACTACCAAAAATTAAGGTTGTAAAGGTCACAATTCCAAAATAATCCACCAAGCCGAAGTCGCTTAACACTTCCATGATCACAAGGACGACACTTCCGATAATGCTTGCACGAAGTAACGGTAAGCCAAATCTAAAAAATAGTGCCCAACCCTGGATGCCAAACAACCGCGCTGCATCAAACATAGATGCTGACTGACGTCGTAAGAACGAACGAACCACAACATACACATACGGGTATAAGCCCAGAGAAAACAAAAGGATGGCGCCGCCTAGACTCATCACGCTTATGTAGTTATTAAATAATGAATTAAAAACTTGCTGAAGCGGGGATGAGAAACGCAATACATCCACATATACATACGCCAAGATGTAACTCGGAATCGCCAGCGGTAACATGAGTAACCAGCTCAGTAATTTACGTCCTTTAAAATCATAAATCGTCGTTAACCACGCAGCACTCGTACCAAAGATGGCTGATAAAAGTCCGGTTCCAATGATTAACCAAAATGTATTACTACTTGCTGTGACAAATCTTGTTTCTAACAATAAGAAATACTGCGATGTCGCTGGCGCAAGAAAGACCCCGAAGATGGGAACCATCATCAGGGTCATCATGCTTGCGATAAACCATGTTGTATTTCTGAATGGATATTTCAACAGTTCGTCCCTTTACTGCCAGCCCGCCTCTAACATTATTTCATAGGCCTCTTCTATATTATCCCCAATGATGGCAAAAGGGACGGCTTCACGCTTAAATTCACCAAAACTTGCTAAGTACGGATGAGGTTCTACATTGGGATTCACTGGATATTCAAAGTTATTATCCGCAAGTTCACGTTGGCCTTCTTCACTGGTTAAAAATTCTAATAACAACGTTGCATTTTCAACATTCTTTGCGCCAGCGACAATTCCTCCACCAGAAACATTAATATGAGTACCCGTGGTATCTTGATTCGGGAAAAATACACCTAAACT
>CBFHOU010000023.1:0-10244 GCA_965657695.1 Bacillota bacterium
TTATCAGGATCGGCAATCATGTCTTCAGCCATCATTTCTGATAAAAAATTTAATTTATTTCTATCAATTGAAGCATCGATAGAATTGATAGCGTAAGAAGTGAGCTGATAGACAGATAAAAAACCAATTGCTACAATCACCACGGCTACCATGGACTCAATTAAGGTAATTCCTTTATTGTTTTTGTGGGATCCAGTTTTTTGTAATTTCACTGTATTTGTATATTTCATAATTTCCTAATCTATTCCAATTCACTCGGTAGGTTGAGTTTGAAAAAGTATTGCAGGTTGAGCCAGTATTATTTGCACTGCTGCAAAAAATTAAACTACTATCTGAAAAACTGTGATTACCTTCTTTTGATACGCAAAGCGGACTTGATTTAGAGCTTTTTAATTCTTTAAAGTTTTTATCTTTATTTTGAGATGGATTAATCCAACTGCCTGCCATATTACAGTTTTTGTTATTATTAAAAAGTTCTTGAGAACGATATTTAATATTAGCAGTTACTCCTTGAGAGCTATTGGATTTAAAATCAATTATACCCATTGCATAAGGACCATTGTAAACTTGGTTTTTAACCTCATCAATCAGAATAGTAATGTCATAAACATTATTTCTTACTTTTCTCTCATCAAGGTAATCCCGTAAATTTGGAAAAGCCATGACACCAATGATACCTAGGATAGCAATCACCACAAGCAGTTCAATAAGACTTAAGCCTGAAATTTTATTCCGCACTTGGATTTTCGATTTCACCCGATCCTACCAATCCTTCAATCGATTTTTCCATCGTAATCATCCCATCCCTTTGTGAAGTTTGCATCACAGATGTAATTTGATGAATTTTATTTTCTCGAATTAAATTTTTAACAGGCGCATTGGCGGTCATGACCTCAAAGGCGCCAATTCTTCCACTTCCATCTTTTTTCTTAAACAGTTTTTGTGTTACCACCATTTTTAAAGACTCTGCAATTTGAGCCCTAATTTGAGCTTGTTGTTCTGATGGAAAAACGTCAATAATCCGATTTATTGTATTAGGAGCACCACTAGTGTGCAAAGTTCCAAAGACCAAATGTCCTGTCTCTGCTGCAGTAAGTGCAAGGGATATTGTTTCTAAATCTCGAAGCTCACCCACTAAAATAACATCAGGGTCTTCTCTTAGCGCAGCTTTTAAAGCTGAAGCAAAATTTTTAGTTTGTTTTCCAACTTCTCTTTGAGAAACAATACTCATCTGATCTTGGTGCACATATTCAATGGGATCTTCAACAGTAATAATATTTGCTTTTCTTGTTACATTAATTTCATTAATGATTGCTGCAAGTGTAGTTGATTTACCAGATCCAGTCGGACCGGTGACTAAAACCAAACCTTTATGCTCATCAAGTAAGCTAAATAAAATAGGCGGAAGGTTTAAAAGATCCATTTTAGGTATTTGAGTTTCAATTTTTCTCATGACCAACGCTGAACCGTTAAGGGTATTATAAAAGTTAGCTCTAAATCTTTTATCATCAATAACAATGGCACAATCGAGTTCGTTAGTATTTTTAAAATGATCAATTTCGTCTTTTTTACAAAATCCACTCATAAAAGAATCCAAATCTTTCTGATCAATGGTAATGTCTTTTATCATTTCAACTTCACCAAGGTCTCGATAAGCAAAAACTCCACCAGCGCGGATATGATAGTCAGAAATGTTTGGATTGTTATAGAGCTCTTTTATTTTTGAGACGATTTTCATAAATTTAGTTGGTTAAATTTACCTATTTATACCTTATTAATAAATCATTAATTTGAAAAAATCTTATTTGTGAGAATTTTAATAGCCAATAGACCTTTATTTTGCTAATTTTTTAGCATGTCATTAAAAAAAAGATTTAGTAATTTTAAACTTAATACTAACATTCCAACGGTTAGCTTAACTAAAATTGGTAAAACTTTTTTTAATTTTAAAAAGAAAAGCCCTTCACCCGATCCAAAAGATCAAAAGAGTAAAGATTTTTTAAAAAATTTAAAAAGTAATCTTTTAGGTAAGCTTGGAAAGTCAAGTGTTGCAGGGGAGGAAATAATTGGATTAGATATTTCAAGGGATGCCATTCGTGTTGCGCAAGTAGGTAAAGATAATCGAGATGATTGGGTGTTAGAAAAGTTTTCAATTCGCTCACTTGATCCAGAAAAAGTTGGGGAAAATATTATCGATAATAAAGATTATATTTCTGAAGAAATTGGAAATGCAGTTTTAAATGCAAAAATGACCGCGAAGAATGTTGCGATTTCCATTCCAGTCACCAGCGCCATTATAAGAGTTGTAACAAGTCCATTAATGTCAGAAGAAGAATTAAATAATGCAATTGAAACCGATTCACTTTGGGAAAATTTAGTTCAGTTAACAGAAAACTTAAATGATTACAGTATTTTTCATCAAGTGATTAATCGTGACAGCAAATCTAATACCATGGATATTTTATTTGTTGCATCGAAGCTTGCAGATGTGAATGCATATTCAAATATTGCAAAAAAAGCAGGTCTTAATCCTGTCATAGTAGATGTGAGGTGTTTTACTTTAAAAAATGCTTTAGATAATATTTATGAAAACCCAACTGTAAAACAAAGATCTGCTTTGTTAGAACTTGGGCTTGATGAAAATTATTTTATAATTGTACATAATAATATTCCTATCATTACCGATATTTTTTTAAGACCAAATGAAAAAAGAGCCTTTTATGAAATTAACGAAAATCGAAACACTGAAGAGGCCAAAAATGTTATTCGAAGATACGGAATGCAAATTAAACAAGCAATTAGTGAGTATGAAAGAAAATATAATGCTCAAATTTCTGATATTCGGGTGGTGAGTAGTTTAGATAATATTGAGCCTATTATTGCTTTATTAAAAAAAGTTTTAATGACAACTAACTTCAAGCTTTTTGACCCGCTTAAAAATGTTGTCATACCAAGTTATAATCAAGATAAAGTATCTTTTTTAAATAAATCAACACTGACGACTTCTTTGGGGCTAGCCTTTAGAAAGTTGGATGTCTTTGGTTATTATAAATTTGTTACTGCGGTCAAAAACATTAACCTACTTCCTAATCGTGATGCAGTCAGACAACAATCTAAGATGAAGTTTTTGTCAAACTTTGCTTTTAAAGGGGCCGCTTTATCAATTGCTGCAATTTATTTATTGTTAATTGGAGTTTCTATTTTTCAAATACAGAGTAACACAAAAAAACTTGAACGTTTTGATAGCGTGGAGAAAGAATTTAATTTAATCAATAAAGAGTTTTCCAAGCTCACAAAAGAGAGAAGAGAAATGCTCGCTTCTTTGAGGCTAGGAAAACAAATTAAATCTAATCAGGCCATATCTTTTTTAAGTCTTGCGCAAATTTCACAAAGTGTTCCGCCTGGAGTGAATTTTACTAAATTAGAGTTTGATGGAAATTCTAATATTGTGATTGAAGGAACTGCTCCATCCGACCAAGATATTTTGGCTTTAATTGGTAATTTAAATAAACAAACTTACATTGAGCAAGCTTCTTTAGCCTCTATGAATGTTGCAAAAAAAGAAGAGACGCAAAATAAAGGTTTTATTGTAAACTGTGTTATTAAGCAGGTGAATTCATGAATTTAAATGTTGATCTAAAAAATATTGAAATTGGTGATATTAAAGACAAAATCACTAGCGCACTGCAAGGTCTAAAAGAGCCAAAAGTTGCTAAGAAATTTGCCATTTATTTTGTTTCCATTATTTTATTCTTAATCGTCTATTATGTATTCATTAAACCCAAAGTAGATGCTCAGCAGGTTAAAATTGATCAAATGACTGAACATGAGAACAAAACAGCTGAATATAAAATGAATATTGAAAATTTAAGACAACAGGTCTCAAAAATTAAACCTCAATATGAAAAAAATACAAAATTATTTCACAGCAAGAAAGAAGTTGAAGATCTTTATCAAAGTATAAGTAATTATGCTCTAGTCAATGGATTAACTATTTTAAATTTGAAGAAAAATAAACCTGATGCCGTTGGCGCAAATGCATCACAAAATAATACAAATACTAATCAGAACAATAATAATGCAGGATCTAATCCGAATGCGGGAACCTTGTATTATAAAATTCCTGTAGATTATCAAATTAGCGGAAATTTTATTGGTTATTTAAAGTTCAGACAGTCACTATCTAAATCTAATAAACACATTAATTTTGAAAAAGAAAAAATAACTATTATTCAAAATAACTCTTCAGGTTCAATTTTAGCTGAAGGAACTATATCAATTGTAGGATTGCCAAATGAATTTAAATAAACATTTTGTTTTTACAATAAGTTTGGGTTTTATTTTGAACACAGCTTATGCTGACAATCATGATTTAGATTTAAATAAAAATTTAAATGTCAAAACAGAGAATGTTTCATCTCAATCTATTTTAGAAAAACCAAAAAAAGAAGAAAATTCAATTGAAAATGAATTAAATAATGTTCCTTTGAATAATCCATTTGGCGGAGGCGTAGGATCAGGAAGTTCAAACGTAAACGCTCCATCACAAACGAGTACGAATAGCATTGCAACACTTCAAGGTAAAAAATTAGTAGGTATTATTAAAGGTAATCGAAAACGCTTTGCCTTGTTTCAAAGTGCAAATGGATCGATTCAAATGATATCCGAGTCCGATTATCTAACCAATGATTTATTTATCAGAGAAATAAATAATGAAATTGTACTTATCGAAGATGGCGAAAAAAAAGTTTTTGAAGTTGCTTTTAACAATTTCATTAGACCTATGGAGGGTAACTAATGAGACTAGTTAATTTAATTTTTGTTTTATGCCTTTCCTTTCTACTGGCATCTTGTGCAACACCCAAAAGAGATAAGTCAATCATTAATACGAAATCTATTTTAGAAAAAGGTAAAAAGGGTATGCAGGAGATGGTTGAGATGGGACCTAAACCTTTTGAGCCTGAATTTGAAACAAGAGATACCAAAAGAAAAGTTATTACATCAGAAGAAATTAGAAATTATGTTACCATTTCAGATGAGTTCAGTAATTTAAAACAAAATGTTTCTATTAATTTTAATAACTTAGATTTTCGTTATGCCATGATGTCTCTTGGAAAGATTGGAGGTATTAATATTTTAGTAGGAGATGAAATTACAGGTACCATCACAGCAAAATTAGATGATGTGCCATGGGATAAAGCTTTTTACGCTCTACTTGATATGAAAAGTTATGCAGCTGACCTTGATGTCCCTTCAGGATTAATTCGAGTTCATTCTCCTGAAAAACTCACTCAACAAGAAACATTTAAATCCCAAAGAGCAGATGCGCTTCGAAAAAAAATACAGTTAGAAGAAACTGTAGAGCCTGTTATTTCTGAAATTTGGAGACTTTATTATATCTCGCCGGATCAAGCTAAAAAAACATTAGAGGATTTATTTGCCCTAGGATCATCAGATTCCACAGGGGGTGGAGCTGGAGCTGGTGGCATACAAACTACTGGCTCGTTAAAAATCACGGTTGAAAATGTGACAAGATCGATCATTGTTAGAGGAAGAAAGCCAGATTTAGACGTTGTTGATAAAGTCATAAGAGAAATTGATGTACGTACTCGCCAAGTATTAATTGAAGCTTTTATTATTGAGGCTAGTGATGATTTTGAACGTGCTTTAGGTTCAAGAATTGGAGCTTCTACAACATCATCTAGGGATGGAAAAACGACGACAGTGGAGGGAATTATTGGAGGTGCCGCAGGCGGATCTGCAGGTGTGACTCTAGGTAATAATGCGGGAACCGTTTCGGCCTTCCCAGTTGCTGGTGCTACAAGTGGTATTGGAATTATCAAAACAGTAGGAGCCACAGCCTTAAAACTAGAACTTACCGCACTTGAAAGCGAAGGGATGAGCAAGACATTATCTAATCCAAAAGTCTTTACTTTAAATAATCAAAAAGCCTTAATTACGCAAGGACAAGAAATTCCATATCAAACAACGTCTGACGGAACGACAACGACTGAATTTAAAGAAGCAGCTTTAAAACTAGAAGTGACCCCAAGCGTTGTAGGAGATGGAAATGTATTATTAGATATTAAAGTGAATAATGACTCAGTAACTCCAGGAAGTGGAGATGAGCCTCCAATTAATAAAATGGAAATTGTAACCAAACTTTTAGTTAGCGATGGAGATATTGTGGTGATTGGTGGAGTGAAAAAAAATGTAAATTCAGATAATATCTCAAGAACACCAGGTCTTGGACGAGTTCCTGTACTGGGTAATTTATTTAAAAGTAAATCTAAAGTTGACAATCTAGATGAACTTTTAATTTTCATTGCACCACGAGTGATTTAAAATGTTAACGATTGATAAAAGTAGCGATCAAAATCTCATCAATATGTTGCTTGATAATAATATTATTAACAACACGGATATTACTAAAATTGATAAATTAAGTTCAGAGCTTGGCAAAAGTAAAATTGAAACTTTATTTGATTTAAAAATTATTACTGAAAACAATGTATTAAAACTTTTATCCTCAAACTTTTCCTTACCCATTGTTGATTTAAAAAATTATAAATTAACTGATGAATTAAAGAAAATATTTCCAACGAATTATTTGAGAGAAAACTTTCTTGTTCCGTTTGAGATTGCCGATAATGTGATCAAGATTGCAATTTCAGACGGATCTAAATTAACATTAATGAAAAATTTAAAAACGATAACACAAATGGAACCTGAACTTTATGCAGCTTCGATCTCTGATATCAACAATTTTATCAATAGCTTAGAACCCGGAGCAAAAATTAATAAAACTAAAAATGGAAATGGAATATCAGATCTAGATGATATTGATTTAGAAGAAAATAAAAAGGAAGTAGAGGAAATCACTCCTATTGAAAATGAATCTGAGGTTATTAAATTTACGAACAATGTTATTGGAGAGGCAATTTTAAAAGGAGCAAGTGATATTCATATTGAGCCCTTTAAAAAAACAAGTCGAGTTCGTTTTCGTCTAGATGGGATGCTAAAAAGCATCGATCAATATACCCGTTTTTTACATGAAAATTATAATGCAGTCGTTACAAGGATAAAAATTGTCAGCAAATTAGATATAGCTGAGCGAAGAATTCCACAAGATGGTGCAATCTCATTTAAATTAAAAAAAGATAAAATAAAAAAAGAAGTTGACCTGAGGGTTTCGATCTTACCTACCAATAATAATGAACGTATTGTCATGAGGATCTTGAATAAGGATGCAGGTGAAAAAAAATTAGAAGAACTTGGATTTGAAGATTCTGATCTTCAAAAATTAAAAAAAGCAATTAACTCTCCTCAAGGTATGGTGTTGGTTACTGGACCTACTGGAAGTGGTAAAACCACAACGCTTTATAGTGTCTTAAAAGATATTAATAAACCTGACCTTAATATTTTAACTGCGGAAGATCCTGTTGAATATGAAATGGATGGAATAGGCCAGGTTCAAGTGAGAGAGGATATTGGCTATACTTTTGCAACTGCACTTCGATCTTTTTTAAGACAAGACCCCGAGGTGATTTTGGTTGGAGAGATTAGAGATAAAGATACAGTCGATATTGCTTTAAAAGCCGCTTTAACGGGTCACTTAGTTTTTAGCACCATTCATACCAACGATGCCCCTAGTACGATTACTAGGTTGCAGAACATGGGAACTCCAAATTATCTAATTTCCGCAGCTTTATCATTGGTGATGGCACAAAGATTAGCAAGGAGAAACTGTCCTGACTGTAAAGAAATTGATGAAGCTTTAAATCCTAAATTATTATCATCTATTGGTTTTACACCTGAACAAGCTGCAAGAGCCAAAGTTTATAAAGGGAAGGGTTGCGAGAATTGTAGTAATACAGGTTATAAAGGCCGAATGGGAATTTATGAAATTTTAGATATTAGCAAAGAATTAAAACAAGCAATTTTAAATAATATGGGACAAGAAGAGCTAACCACTTTAGCTAAAAAACAAGGTTTTAGAACGATGCAAGATATGGGTAAAGATTTACTGTTAGCTAGCGAACTTTCATTTGCAGAATATGAAAGAGTCTTGTCCGTATAGATGCTCTCATTTAATTACAAAGGCATTTCCCAAGGTAAATATGTTGAAGGAGATATTGATGCCGTCAATGAACAAGATGCGGCTTTCAAATTAAAAAATCAAAAAATTATTATCACTAAACTTCAAAAGTCTAAAAAAAAGAAAGAGGCTCAAGAAAAGAAAGCAAAAACAAGTTTTACTTTTGGAAGTGGAGTGAAACCAAAAGAAATTATGATTTTTGCCAAACAATTTTCCACGATGATTAGGGCGGGTCTTCCCGTTTTAAACGCTTTGCAAATGTTAGAAGACCAAACCGAAAGCCCTAATATGAAAAAAATTATTTCTAGCATTAAAAGTGATTTAGAGTCAGGTATTGGGTTATCCACTTCATTTGAAAAACACCCTAAAGCTTTTGATAATGTATTTGTCAATCTAGTGAGAGCAGGAGAGTCCAGCGGAAAACTTGATGTATTTTTTGAGCGGATAGTAATCGCTTTAGAGAAAAGAGAAAAAATTAAATCTCAAATTAAAAGTGCATTATTCTATCCAGCAGTTTTATTTTCTGTAGCTATTTTAGTGACAGTCTTTATGTTAATTAAAGTAGTTCCGGTATTTGTTGAAATGTACAAAGGTATGGGTGTTGATGTTCCAGCTCCAACAGCTGCAATTATGGCAGCTAGTGATTTTATGAGGTCGCCATCAGGAGGGGGATTATCAGCTATTATTTTAATTAGTTTTATTTTTTTAATGAAGTTTTTAATTGCCAGAAATTATGCAATTAGAAAAAAATGGCATCAATTCACATTAAAACTTCCCATCTTTGGAAATTTAATTCTAAAATCTGTTTTAGCTAGGGTTTCTCTAGTGCTTGGTAATTTAAGTTCTGCAGGTGTTAATTTGTTAGAAAGTATTGATATTGCAAAATCTGTCACCACAAACACCATTGTTATTGAAGCTTTAGAAAATATAAAAAAAGGTGTTTTTTCAGGATCGAGATTAACTGAATTATTTTTTAAAGAAAAAATATTCCCCCCAACCTTTAGCCAGCTCATTAGCGTCGGTGAACAAACTGGTAGTTTAGATGCTATGTTTGGCTCAGTTGCAAAATACTACGAAGAAGAATTTGATCAGGCCGTTGCCAATCTATCAAGTTTAATTGAACCTATTATGATTGTGTTTATGGGTATTACAGTCGGGGGATTAATGATTGCGATGTATGCACCAATCTTTAATGTCGGCGCAATTATTGGTTAAGATTTAATTAAATTAATCGCAAATTATGAAATCTAAAGGTTTCACCTTAATTGAGTTATTAGTTGTAGTAGCAATTATAGGTATCTTAGCGGCAGTTGGTGTGGTTGCTTATAATGGATATACCGCAAGTGCTAAAGTAAGCACAACAAAGGCAAATTTCAATGTTGTTAAAAATTATATGATGTCTGAATTGATGAAATGTCAATTAGGTGAAAGCAATATTATGGAAAGAGACGATGGTTCAAAATTATCATGTTCTACTATTGGTGGTTCAAATCCACATGGAAATATCATTGGTCATGTACAAAATTTTTTTCATCATGATAAAAAATTTAAAAGTATTTATACTAACTTAAGTTATGTAAGAAATACTGGAGCATCTACTAACTCGAGTAGTATAGGATCAATACATCTAAATGGATTACCTCATGATAAAACTTATAACCCTGGCGCAACACCAATTCTTGATCATAATGATATTAGACTTACATCTTGCTTCAAAGAACCGTGTAGTGATTTAAATAATAATTTGTCATTTGTTGTTGTGATTGATTAATTAAAAAACCCCCAGAAATTTCTTTCTGAGGGTTTCTAATTTGTTTAACTTTTGTATTTAGAGTGTTCTGGTCGGGGAACCGTATTACATTCTTTTTAAGCAGTTCAATAATTACTGATTTACCTATCTTTTCTTAAAATTGTTCATCACTGTTCATCACAAATACAGTCAAATTCAAAAGGAACTCAAAAGATAAAAATGTTACTAGAATAAGATTTTAAATCATTCTCGTTTTTGATACTTTTAAATTATGAAATCTAAAGGTTTCACCTTAATTGAGTTATTAGTTGTAGTAGCAATTATTGGCATCTTAGCAGCGGTAGGGGTTGTTGCTTATAATGGTTATACAGCGAGTGCTAAAGTAAGCACAACAAA